>NZ_CP025536.1:0-35000 GCF_002953735.1 Streptococcus pluranimalium
AGTTGTGGAAAACTTCTTTTCACATTGTGGATTTTCTTTTTAAACTTGTGGAAAACTCATCTTCTTTATGTTAGAATGTTAGCAAGACGAGACTAAAAAAGGAGACAGCTATGACCGAAAATGAACGGATCTTTTGGAATAGGGTTTTAGAATTGGCTCATAGCCAGCTAAAGCAAGCAACTTTTGATTTTTTTGTAACCGATGCAAGATTGATCAAGATTGAACATAATATTGCAACTATCCTATTAGATAGTGAAATAAAAGAACTCTTCTGGCAAAAGAATCTTCAACCATTCACACTAACAGCTGGATTTGAAATTTTCAACGCAGAAATTACAAATCATTACATTTTCTCAGAAGACGAATTACAGCCTAAAACAGCTAACCAGGCTGCTAACTATGGGACAGAAGTCGTTCAAACAACACCTACTTTACCCTATGTTGAATCAAACCTCAATGAAAAATATAGTTTTCAAAATTTTGTTCAAGGTGATGAAAATCGCTGGGCAGTAGCAGCATCTATCGCAGTTACAGAAGGTCCAGGTACTACCTACAATCCTCTCTTCATTTATGGTGGACCAGGATTAGGTAAGACACATTTATTAAATGCCATTGGAAATACGGTTTTGCAGGATAATCCGCATGCTCGTATTCGATATATTACAGCTGAAAATTTCATGAATGAGTTTACCAAGCATCTCAGGCTCAATACCATGGATGAATTGAAAGATAATTTCAGAACACTTGATGTTCTTCTTATCGATGATATCCAATCCTTACCTAAAAAAACCACTAATGCAGGGATCCAAGAAGAATTTTTCAATACTTTTAACGCGCTTCATGTCAATAACAAACAAATTGTTTTAACCAGTGACCGTAATCCTGATCATCTCAATGATTTGGAAGATCGTTTGGTCACGCGCTTTAAGTGGGGATTAACGGTCAACATTACACCACCAGATTTTGAAACAAGGGTAGCAATCTTGACAAATAAAATTCAAGAGTATGATTTTGATTTCCCTACAGAAACCATTGAATACCTTGCTGGCCAGTTTGATTCAAACGTGCGTGATTTAGAAGGCGCTTTAAAAGATATCAGCCTTGTCGCTAACTTTAAAAAACTAAAAGTGATTACAGTTGAAGTTGCAGCTGAAGCCATTAGAGCTCGTAAAAAAGATGGCCCCCAAGTTACCGTCATCCCAATCGAGGATATTCAAACAACTGTTGGAAAATTCTATGGTGTCACTGTTAAAGAAATCAAAGCAACCAAGCGAACACAAAATATTGTTTTGGCGCGTCAAGTTGCTATGTACTTGGCGCGTGAAATGACGGATAATTCTCTTCCAAAAATTGGAAAAGAGTTTGGTGGACGTGACCATTCAACCGTTCTACACGCTTATAATAAGATCAAAAATATGCTGGCTCAAGACGAAGGACTTCGTATCGAACTGGAAAGCATCAAAAATAAAATTAAGTAATTGTGGATAAGTTTCGATTTTTAAGCAACTTTTTCCACAACTTGTGAACAAGTTATACTGATTGATTTTAGTTGCTTTTTAAGACTTTTCCACATTATCAACAGTGCCTATTACTAATACTATATATTATAATTTAGATATAAAGGAGTACCTATGATTTCATTTGCGATTAACAAAGCATTTTTCCTACACGCTCTTAATGCTACAAAAAGAGCTATTTCTACTAAAAATGCTATTCCTATTTTATCAACCATTAAAATTGAAGTTGCAACCTCAGGAATTACTTTAACAGGATCTAATGGTCAAATTTCAATTGAGCATTTCATTTCAGTTGAGAATGACAATGCTGGCTTGTTGATAACTTCTTCAGGAGCCATTCTTTTGGAAGCTGGTTTCTTCATCAATATCGTATCAAGTCTTCCTGATGTCACTCTTGATTTTAAAGAAATGGCTAACTATCAAGTTCAAATCACAAGTGGAAAATCAGAGATTACACTTAAAGGTAAGGATGTTGAACAATACCCACGTCTTCAAGAAGTTGATACTAATAATCCTTTAAGTATGGAAACTAAAACACTCAAACAAGTCATCACAGAAACGTCATTTGCAGCTAGTACACAAGAAAGTCGTCCTATTTTAACTGGTGTTCACATCATGCTTAAAGATAATCAAGTTTTTAAAGCTGTAGCAACAGATTCTCATCGTATGAGTCAACGTCAACTAAATTTAGAGAAAAAATCAGCTGATTTTGATGTTGTTATCCCTAGTCGTTCACTACGCGAATTTTCAGCCGTTTTTACGGATGATATTGAGAACGTAGAGATTTTCTTCTCTTCAAGTCAAATTCTCTTTAGAAGTGAAAATATTAGCTTCTACACACGTCTTCTCGAAGGAGCCTATCCAGATACTGACCGCCTTCTTACCCCTAATTTTGAGACAGAGGTTGTCTTTAAAACAGCCAATCTTCGCCAAGCTATGGAACGTGCTTTCTTGGTATCAAATGCGACACAAAACGGAACAGTAAAACTTGAAATTACAGGTAATGCAGTCAGTGCTCATGTAAACTCACCAGAAGTCGGAAAAGTTAATGAAGAACTTGACGTGGAAGAGTTGTCAGGAAGTGACTTAACCATTAGTTTCAACCCAACTTACTTGATTGAAGCTCTTAAAGCTCTTAAAAGTGAGACAGTACGTGTGCGTTTCCTATCGCCAGTACGTCCATTTACCTTGACACCAGGCGATGATAGCGAAAACTTCATTCAACTGATTACACCAGTTCGTACAAACTAATCTTAACAATCAAACCATTTAGCTGGTCTAAGTGGTTTTTTAAATACAAAATTTGTTATAATAAGCAAACAAGGAGAAGAACCATGTACCAAATCGGAAGTAAAGTTGAGATGAAAAAACCTCATGCCTGTATCATCAAAGAAACTGGCAAAAAAGCCAACTCTTGGGAAATTACGCGCTTGGGCGCAGATATTAAATTAAAATGTACTAACTGTCAGCATCTTGTCATGATGAGCCGTCATGATTTTGAACGTAAACTCAAGAAAGTACTCTCGCAACCAAAATAAGATTGTCAAATCAACATTTTGAAGGCTATGGCAACTATGAGTTACTCCTAAAAGTGCTGGTAAACGAAGCATTAGCCGCCTATACTGATAGTGAAAAAAGAGAGAGGAATTTTTTATCATGATTATTTTTGCGTAATAACTCAAAAAACTGCGAACAGAGAAAAAACTATCACAAGATGCTTTGGCTGAAAAACTTTTTAGCTCTAGATAATCTATTCTCGCAGTAGCTGATTGTTGGCCAAGGGCATATAGAACTTCTTGCGAAACTAATCAGCCTTGCGGCGGTGCGACAACGAAATCATAGATTTCTGTCTTACCGCCAATTGTGAAAATGGTGATGTTACGCCAGATTTGGAGAATTTAATTAAGTTGGCAGAGATACTAGACGTTAGTTTAGATCAATTCATATTAGGCAAAGAACCACAGGTTAAAATTGAGCGAGTAGTCGAAACAAGAGAGACAGATAGGCCAATGACCTTCTGGGAATTTTTATCGGGCTTTTGGTGGATTTTGTTTCCTATATTAGGATTTTTGTCTTGATTTCTGCCATATATCCTTTCAAATGTCTTTGGGTAAAAAGTCTAGAAGATACTAGGCTTTTTCCTTTATTTTCTGCTATAATGGATATGATTGAAAAAAGATAAGGAAGTTACAAACTATGGCTTTAACAGCAGGTATTGTTGGTTTACCAAACGTTGGGAAATCGACACTATTTAATGCAATTACAAAGGCTGGTGCAGAAGCAGCCAACTACCCATTTGCCACTATTGACCCAAACGTTGGGATGGTTGAAGTGCCGGATGAACGCCTTAATAAATTAACTGAATTAGTAAAACCAAAGAAAACTGTTCCAACAACCTTTGAATTTACAGATATCGCCGGTATCGTCAAGGGAGCTTCTCGTGGAGAAGGTTTGGGAAATAAATTCTTGGCTAATATCCGTGAAGTCGATGCTATTGTTCATGTTGTTCGTGCTTTTGATGATGAAAATGTCATGCGTGAGCAAGGGCGTGAATCAGACTTTGTTGATCCGATTGCTGATATTGAAACCATCAATTTAGAGTTGATTTTAGCTGACTTGGAGTCCATCAACAAACGTTATGCGCGTGTTGAAAAAATGGCCCGTACGCAAAAAGATAAAGACTCGGTGGCTGAATTTAACGTTCTGGAAAAAATCAAACCAGTTTTGGAAGATGGCAAATCAGCTCGCACCATTGACTTTACTGAAGAAGAGCAAAAAGTGGTAAAAGGCCTCTTCCTCTTGACCACTAAACCAGTGCTCTATGTCGCTAACGTTGATGAGGATAAAGTCGCAGAACCAGATGATATTGATTATGTCAAATCTATTCGTGAGTTTGCAGCTACTGAAAATGCTGAAGTTGTTGTCATCTCAGCGCGTGCTGAAGAAGAAATTTCTGAACTTGACGATGAGGATAAACTAGAATTTTTGGAAGCGATTGGTCTTACAGAATCAGGTGTCGACAAATTAACACGAGCAGCTTATCATTTACTAGGTCTTGGAACCTACTTCACTGCAGGTGAAAAAGAAGTCCGTGCTTGGACCTTTAAGCGTGGGATTAAAGCCCCTCAAGCAGCAGGAATCATCCACTCAGACTTTGAAAAAGGATTCATTCGAGCTGTGACTATGTCCTATGATGACTTGGTTCAATATGGATCTGAAAAAGCCGTTAAAGAAGCAGGACGCCTGCGTGAGGAAGGAAAAGAATACATCGTTCAAGATGGCGATGTTATGGAATTCCGTTTCAACGTTTAAGATTTTAAAAAAAAGAACCGGCTGGAAGTTACTTCCAGTCCTTTTGTGTTTGTATTGGAGACAAAAATGACAAAATTAATTGTAGGATTGGGAAATCCAGGGTCAAAATATGATCAAACCCGTCATAATGTTGGTTTTATGGCAGTTGACACCATTGTAAAGGAAATTGACTTTAACTTTACAGAAGATAAAACCTTTAAAGCTTATGTAACAAGTGGTTTTATCAATGGCGAAAAAGTTTATTTCATAAAGCCAACCACTTTCATGAATAATAGTGGGATTGCTGTTAAAGCACTATTAACCTACTATAACATTGCTATCGAGGACTTGATTGTTATTTATGATGACTTAGATATGGAAGTAGGAAAAATTCGCTTCCGTCAAAAAGGATCTGCCGGAGGGCATAATGGTATCAAATCAATTATTGCTCATATTGGTACACAAGAATTTGACCGTATCAAAATAGGTATCGGGCGTCCTCAAAATGGTATGACAGTCATCAATCATGTCTTAGGAAAATTCTCACCAGATGAAATGATTACAATTGACAATACGCTTGATAAAGTTGACAAAGCTGTCAAGTATTATTTAAAAAGCGATGATTTTGAAACAACAATGAGAAGGTACAATGGCTAAATTAGGATTAACGGATTTATTAGCACAAAATAAAACCATTCAAAATTGGCTTGGACAGGTAGAAACAGGGCGTCAACTAGTCATGGGCCTCTCTGCTTCTAGTAAGGCTCTGGCTATTGCAACAGCCTTTCAGTATCATCAAGGAAAGATGATTATCGTAACCTCAACCCAAAATGAAGCGGAACAGCTAATCAGTGATTTATCAGCACTATTAGATGAAAAATACATCTATAGTTTTTTTGCTGATGATGTCGCCGCTGCAGAGTTCATTTTTTCATCACTTGATCGTACCTTATCTCGTCTAGAGAGTTTAAACTTTCTCCAGAACGAGACCTCAACAGGTATTTTGGTGACTTCTATTATTGGTACTAAAATACTATTACCAAACCCTAAAGCATACCACAGAGCACAAATAAAGTTGTCAATTGGAGTTGACAAAGAAATTGACAATCTTGTCAAAAATCTATCCCAAATGGGATATGAACGTGTCAATCAAGTATTGAGCCCAGGAGAGTACAGTCGTAGAGGTAACATTCTAGATATTTATGAAGTTACTGAAAATTATCCTTTTAGGATTGAATTTTTCGGTGATGAAATTGATGGTATTCGTACATTTGATAGTGAAAGTCAGAAATCTCTGGATAGTTTAGAAGACGTTACAATTTCACCAGCTACTGACATTATTTTAGAGCAAGGTGATTTTGAACGTGCGACCATTAAACTAGAAGAGGAACTTGACAAGAGTCTCAATGATGACTTGAAAAATTATCTCACTGATGTTTTATCAGTAACAAAAGATGGCTATCGTCATAAGGATATTCGTCGTTTTTTGAGTTTCTTTTATCAAAAAAACTATAGCCTTTTTGATTATTTTACCAAGGGTACGATTCTTTTTGTGGATGATTTTCAAAAGTTGATGGATCGTCATGCTCGCTTTGAAATGGAAGTGGCTAATTTATTGACAGATGATTTACAGCAATGTAAAGCTGTATCAAGTCAGATCTATTTTGCCGATACCTATCAAAGTCTAAGACAATATCAACCGGCAAGTTTCTTTTCGAATTTTCATAAGGGACTGGGGAATATCAAATTTGATGCCCTGCGTAACATGACTCAGTATCCTATGCAGGAATTCTTCAATCAGTTTCCACTTTTGGTAGATGAAATTCATCGCTATCAGAAGCAAAAAGCAACGATTTTAGTACAAGTAGATTCCCAAAAATCTCTGGATAGTCTGCAAGAAACGTTAAAAGAATATAACCTGGAACTTCTCATTACAGATGCTCAGGAGATTATACCTCATCAGGCACAATTCATTATTGGGAATCTATCAACTGGATTTTATTTAGCTGATGAAAAATTAGTTTTAATTACCGAACGTGAGATTTTCCATAAAAAAATCAAACGTCGCGCTCGTCGTTCTAACATTTCTAATGCTGAACGCCTAAAAGATTATAATGAGCTTGAAAAGGGCGATTATGTTGTCCATCAAGTTCATGGTATTGGGAAATTTCTGGGAATCGAAACACTAGAAATAAAGGGTATCCATCGTGATTATCTGACCATTCAGTATCAAAATTCTGATCGTATTTCCTTACCGATTGAGCAGATTGAAAGTCTGTCAAAATACGTTTCAGCTGATGGCAAAGAACCTAAAATTAATAAACTTAATGATGGTCGTTTCCAAAAAACCAAACAAAAAGTTACCAAGCAAGTAGAAGATATTGCAAATGATTTGCTAAAACTATATGCTGAACGCAGTCAATTAAAAGGTTTTGCTTTTTCTCCAGATGATGACAATCAACGAGAGTTTGATGATGATTTTGCCTATGCTGAGACAGAAGATCAACTCCGGTCAATTGCTGAAATCAAAAAAGACATGGAAGCTGACAAGCCTATGGATCGTCTCTTGGTTGGTGATGTTGGATTTGGTAAAACCGAAGTAGCCATGCGAGCAGCCTTTAAAGCTGTCAATGACGGCAAGCAAGTCGCTATTTTAGTACCAACGACTGTGCTAGCGCATCAACACTATGTCAACTTTAAAGAGCGTTTTGACAACCAAGCTGTCAACATTGAGGAACTAAGTCGTTTTAGAAGTAAGAAAGAACAAACAGCTATTTTAGAAGAATTATCTAAAGGTCAAATTGATATCATCATTGGTACCCATCGCTTACTTTCTAAGGATGTCACCTTTTCAGATTTGGGTCTCATTGTCATTGATGAAGAACAACGTTTTGGTGTCAAACACAAAGAGACCTTAAAAGAATTAAAAACTAAAGTTGACGTTTTGACTCTGACAGCAACACCGATTCCTCGTACCCTTCACATGTCTATGCTAGGGATTCGAGATTTATCAGTTATTGAAACCCCTCCAACCAATCGTTACCCAGTTCAGACTTATGTTATGGAAACTAATCTAGGTATGGTTCGTGAAGCCATTTTGCGTGAGTTAGACCGTGGAGGACAGGTTTTTTATGTTTATAATAAGGTTGACACCATTGAACAAAAAGTAGCAGAATTACAAGAACTGGTCCCAGAGGCAAGTATCGGTTTTGTTCATGGGCAAATGAGCGAGATTCAGCTGGAAAATACCTTGTTAGACTTTATTGCTGGAGTTTACGATGTTTTGGTAGCTACAACTATTATTGAAACAGGAGTTGATATTTCTAATGTCAATACCCTCTTTATTGAAAATGCAGACCATATGGGTCTGTCAACCTTGTATCAACTTCGTGGACGTGTTGGCCGTTCTAATCGGATTGCTTATGCCTATCTCATGTATCGACCTGATAAGGTTCTGACTGAGGTGTCAGAAAAACGTTTGGATGCTATTAAAGGCTTTACAGAACTGGGTTCAGGCTTTAAAATTGCCATGCGTGACTTGTCTATTCGTGGTGCTGGTAATATTTTAGGTGCTTCACAAAGTGGCTTTATTGATTCTGTTGGGTTTGAAATGTATTCGCAACTCTTAGAAGATGCCATTTTGAAGAAACAAGGAAAATCGCAAGTGCGTCAAAAAGGAAACGCCGAGCTTAATTTACAGATTGATGCCTATCTACCAATGGATTATATTTCGGATGAACGTCAGAAAATTGAAATCTACAAACGTATTCGAGAGATTGATTCACGCGCTGCCTATGAAGAACTTCAAGATGAGTTGATTGACCGTTTTGGAGAGTATCCTGATCAAGTTGCCTATTTACTAGAAATTGGCCTTGTCAAATCTTACCTTGACAGCATCTTTACAGAACTAGTTGACCGTAAAGAAAATCAGTTGGTTGTTCGTTTTGAAAAAGTCACACAGACCCTCTTTTTAACCCAAGATTATTTTGAAGCCCTATCAAAAACCAATCTCAAGGCTCGCATCAGTGAACACCAAGGAAAAATTGAAGTCATTTTTGATATTCGTAACAAAAAAGATTACGAGATTTTAGAAGAATTGATCCAGTTTGGGCAAGGATTTGCTGACATTAAAGAACGGAAAATGGAAAACAAATAACCAGGCCCCCTTGTCAAAGCCTTTTGACATAAAAATACCTTCATGACAAAGGACTTGTATGGTAAACTAAACTCGAGTTAATTAGACTAAAGTTATCAAGGAGGTCGAAATGAAGTTTCATAATCGCTTAGTTGATTTAAGAAATAGCAAAAAGCTCTCTCAAGAAGAATTGGCTGAGAAACTTTATGTCTCACGACAAACCATTTCCAATTGGGAAAGAGGTAGAACTTACCCTGATATCAACTCACTATTATTGATAGCAACATTTTTCGATGTCTCTTTAGATAATCTAATTAAAGGAGATGTGGACATTATGAAACATCAGGTTGATCAATCGCAATTCAAGAAGTGGCTTATTGTTGGAGGCATTTCTTGGTTTTTATTTTCAGTTGTTGTTCCGACAAGGTATTTGTCTTCTATAGGGGTAGTTGCTCCTATTTTATGGTTATTATCATGTCCAATGATTTACTCAGCTTTTCAGATTTTTTATATCATGAAAAACCGTCAATTACAGACTTATGCTGATATCTTGAATTTTTTAGATCCTAAGAAAAATGCTAAAACAAGTCTTTCTAGTGAACTGTGGTTTGGTATTAGTATTCTAACTGTTATTTTCTTGATTTTCTTTGTAGGGACTGTATGTTCAGCTTTAATATTCTGGTAAGAGAGTTCAGAACTCTCTTTTTATTTTGATGGCAAGTAACATAAGCTCTGCCATTTTCACAAAAAAATGATAGAATGTAAGGGACAGTCTCAAAAGGAGAAGAGTATGCGTTTAGACAAATATTTAAAAGTATCACGAATTATCAAACGTCGTCCTGTGGCTAAAGAAGTTGCAGATAAGGGACGTATCAAAGTTAATGGTGTTTTAGCAAAATCCTCTACAGATTTAAAATTAAATGATGAAGTAGAAGTTCGTTTTGGAAATAAACTCTTAACCGTTAGGGTATTAGAAATGAAAGACAGCACTAAAAAAGAAGATGCTGAAAAAATGTACGAAATCATTAGCGAAAAGCGAGTAGAAGCCAATGAAGAAACCTAATGTTGTACAACTTAACAATCATTATATTAAAGATGAAAAACTAAAACGTCGTTATGAATTGGAAGAAAACGCCAAACGTCATCGCTTTATGGGTGGTTTGTTGCTCATTGTAATGCTTCTTTTCATATTACCAACTTATAATCTCATAAGTAGTTATCATAAGTTACAAGAAAAAAAAGACCGTGTCATCCAGTTAAAAAAGGATTACCAGTCCATTTCTAAAGACGTTGAAGATAAAAAGAAATTAGCTGATAGTTTAAAAGACAATGACTTTGCCGCTAAGTATGCTCGGGCAAAATATTATTATTCTAAGGAAGGGGAGATGATTTTCCCTGTTCCAGACTTATTACCGAAATAATGGAAAATTTAATTGAAACAATCGAGAAGTTTTTACAGTATTCTGATGAAAAACTAGAGGAACTCTCAGCAAAAAATAATGCTTTAAGACAGGTAGAAAGTGAGGAAGAGAAAGATTAAATGAAGAAAATAGTCCTTTTTATGCTACTTCCTTTTTTCTTTCAAACACTTCCGGTTATTAGTACTGAGGTTGATTTACAGCTAACTGATGCCCAAAGGTATCAATTGTCACAGACAGCAGTTTCACCAAAAACTAACTTGCAAATACCTAAAAATCCAGTTTTGAAAACATCAGTCCCAGTTTATAAGGATTCGGATTTAAAAAATCCCGCAAAAACATTATCAGCAGATGATTCATTACAGATTCAATCTATTGAAGTGAATCAATTTGGTTTACCGGTGTTTCACCTAATGGATCAAACTTATATGTTAGCTGACGAAACACTCTATTACCAAGATATTGTATTAAATCAGACAGCAATGTCAGCCACTTATTGGACGCGAAAGATTGATAAGATTTATGATAGTCCTTTTGTTAAAGGGACCAAAGAAGTCACTAAGAAACCTAAGGACTATACACAAGTCATTGTAACTGCCGTAGCCACGACTCATAAAGGTACTTACTATCAATTGGATCAATATGGTTGGGTTGAAGGGCATCTGATTTCCATCCAAGATACTAGAATGGAAAAAGTTCAGGAACTTTTGACTCAAAAATATCAAAAAGCTGACTATGGTATTAGTATTAAACAATTGGAAACGGGACAGATGGCAGGTATTAATGCCGATAAATCCATGTATGCGGCTAGCTTAGCCAAACTACCTATCCTGTATTACACACAAGAAGCAATCAATCAAGGCAAAATTAACAAGGAAACGACGTTTAAGTATACTTCAAAAGTTAATGACTTTTATGGGGCTTATGATCCAAGTGGTAGCGGTAGCCTTCCTAAAAAAGCTAACGACAAAGAATATACTGTCGATGAATTGATGAAAAAAGTTGCTCAACAGTCGGATAATGTTGCTAGCAACATGTTGGCTTACTATGTTACAGATCAGTTTGGAGCAGATTTTCAAAACCAAATGATGGCTATTTCAGGAACATCTTGGGATATGGAAAAACGTGATGTTTCACCAGAAACAATCAACAAAATATTAGAAGCTCTCTATCATCAAAATGGTTTTGTTCTTGATTACTTATCGAAAACGGATTTTGATGATAAGCGGATTTCAAAAAATATTTCAGATAAAGTTTCTCACAAAATTGGGGATGCCTACGATTACAAACACGATGCAGCCATTATCTACACAAAGTCGCCATTTATCATAACCATAATGACCAATAAAGCAAATTATGATGATATAACAGCGATTGCAGACGACATTTATGAGATTTTAAAATGATTACATCAACAGACTTTTTAAACCACGTTCAAGAAAAGCAATTTTTCACCACTCATCAAAAAGTTCTCATAGCTGTTTCAGGTGGAGTAGATTCAATGAATCTACTGCATTTTTTATATGTTTCACGTGAAACACTAGGTATTGCTATTGCTATTGCTCATGTCAATCATCATCAGCGAGAAGCATCCGAGATTGAAGAGAATTATTTAAAAGCTTGGTCGAAAAAACATCATGTTCCCTTTTACTTAGGTCATTTTAAGGGGACGTTTACTGAGAAAAAAGCGCGTGATTATCGGTATTCTTTTTTTAAAACAATCATGGAAAAAGATAACTACACGGCATTGGTGACTGCTCACCATGCAGATGATCAAGCAGAAACGATTTTTATGCGAATCCTCCGTGGAAGCAAGATTCGTTACCAATCAGGTATAAAAGAAAAACAAATCTTTGCTAACGGAGAATTGATTAGACCACTACTAAACTTTTCTAAAAAAGACTTTCCAAATATTTTTCATTTTGAAGATCATAGTAATCAACAAAATGACTATTTGAGAAATCGTATTAGGAATCACTATCTACCCCAACTAAAGCAAGAAAATTCTAACATCAAGCAAGCACTGTTAAAGCATGGTCAAGAAATAGACTTACTAACGGAAGCTTTACAAGATTTAACAAAGGATATAGATAAGCAAAATTGTAACGTTTTTCAGAAACAAACACTGGCTGTTCAACATTTTTTACTAGAAGACTATTTAGCTACTTTTCCTGATTTACAAATTGGACAATTGCAATTTAAACAACTATTGTCTAATCTAAGGAATGACAAGAGCTACGATTTTCCCTTGAAAAATAATTATTACTTTAAAAAAAGTAAGGAACGGTTTAGTATCTCTAAAATCAGTCCAGAGACTGATAGTCAGCCGTCAGAAGTTTTGTTAGAATATGGCTCATTGGTAACTTTAGAAGATTATTTTTTTTGTTATGATGAAAAACAAGAGGACTATGTCGATTCTATTTCGTTACCATCAAAAAATCCAGTTATTCTAAGACATCGTAAACCGGGCGATAGGATTCTGGTTAAAAATATTTCTAAAAAATTGAGACGATTCTTCATTGATGAGAAAATAAATAAAAAAGATAGACAAAAGACAATAATTATTGAACAAGATAAGTCCATTGTAGCAGTGATATGCCAAGGAAAAACATATTTGAGTAATCCTTATTATCATGATATAATGAAAGGCAAATTGTATATTCAAAAAATGTAGAATGGTGAACGATTATGTTAGAACAAGATATTAAAAAAGTTCTTTATTCAGAAGAAGAAATTGTGGCCAAGTCAAAAGAACTCGGTGCGCAATTAACGAAAGATTATGCAGGAAAAAATCCTTTACTTGTCGGTGTATTAAAGGGTGCTGTTCCTTTCATGGCAGAACTCATCAAACATATTGATACCCATGTAGAAGTTGATTTCATGGTTGTTTCTAGTTATCATGGCGGAACAACATCTAGTGGTGAAGTAAAAATCCTTAAAGATGTGGACACTAATATTGAGGGTCGTGATGTTATCTTTATAGAAGATATTATTGATACAGGTCGTACACTTCTTTATTTACGAGATATGTTTAAGTATCGTAAAGCCAATTCTGTTAAGATTGCTACTCTTTTTGATAAACCAGAAGGACGTATTGTTGAGATTGAAGCTGACTATGTTTGCTACAACGTTCCAAATGAGTTTATTGTTGGCTTTGGTTTAGACTATAATGAAAATTACCGCAATCTCCCATACGTAGGTGTTCTTAAAGAAGAAATCTACACTAAATAAAAAGTTAGAAAGTCACTCCGTTTAATGAATAATAAAAACAATAACGGTTTTGTGAAGAATTCCCTACTATATATATTGATTATTGTTTCAGTGGTAACAGCTTTTCAATATTATTTCAGTGGAAGTAATTCTCAAACCCAACGTATTAGCTACTCAAATTTAGTTAAGCAATTAAAAAAAGGTGATGTCAAAACAGTTACCTATCAACCTAGTGGCACTGTATTAGAAGTAACTGGTCAATATAAAAAAGCCAAGAAAGTAAAATCATCTACAGACTTATCCTTTTTAGGTAATGCAAGTCGTGATGTCAAAAACTTTACAAGTACCATTTTGTATAGTGATTCTGCCTTGGATACCCTTCAAAAGGCAGCAGATGATGCAGGCGTTAATATCAAAGTAAAACAAGAGAGCTCTAGCGGAACTTGGATTTCCATCATTATGAGTTTCTTACCCTTGGTCATTGTGATTGCTTTCTTTAGCATGATGATGAATCAAGGTGGCGGTGCTCGAGGAGCCATGAGCTTCGGTAAAAATAAAGCTAAAACTCAAAGCGAAGGTAACGTTAAAGTCCGCTTTTCAGACGTTGCTGGTGCAGAGGAAGAAAAACAAGAACTTGTAGAAGTTGTCGATTTCTTGAAAAATCCTAAAAAATATAAAGCACTTGGAGCACGTATTCCTGCAGGTGTCTTATTAGAGGGTCCTCCAGGTACTGGTAAAACTCTTCTTGCTAAAGCTGTTGCTGGTGAAGCAGGCGTACCTTTCTTTAGCATTTCAGGATCTGATTTTGTTGAAATGTTTGTTGGCGTTGGTGCTAGCCGCGTTCGCTCATTGTTTGAAGATGCTAAAAAAGCTGAACGAGCAATCATCTTTATTGATGAAATTGATGCTGTTGGTCGTCGTCGTGGCGCCGGAATGGGCGGTGGAAACGATGAGCGTGAGCAAACCCTTAACCAATTGTTAATTGAGATGGATGGTTTTGAAGGCAATGAAAGTATCATTGTTATTGCTGCGACAAACCGTAGCGATGTTCTTGATCCAGCACTTTTACGTCCAGGACGTTTTGATCGTAAGGTTCTTGTAGGACAACCTGATGTTAAAGGACGTGAAGCTATTTTACGTGTCCATGCTAAAAACAAACCATTAGCAGATGATGTTGATTTGAAAGTTGTTGCTCAACAAACACCTGGATTTGTCGGTGCAGATTTAGAAAATGTCCTTAATGAAGCTGCTCTTGTTGCTGCTCGTCGCGATAAAAAGGTCATCGATGCTTCAGATATTGATGAAGCTGAGGATCGTGTTATTGCAGGACCTTCTAAGAAAGATAAGTCAGTATCACAACGTGATCGTGAGTTGGTAGCTTTCCATGAAGCGGGTCATACCATTGTTGGTTTAGTCCTCTCAAATGCCCGTGTGGTTCATAAGGTTACTATTGTACCTCGTGGTCGCGCAGGTGGTTACATGATTGCCCTTCCTAAAGAAGATCAAATGCTTCTTTCTAAAGATGATATGAAAGAGCAATTAGCAGGACTCATGGGTGGACGTGTTGCTGAAGAAATTATCTTCAACGTTCAAACGACTGGTGCCTCTAATGACTTTGAACAAGCTAGTCAAATGGCTCGTGCTATGGTAACGGAGTATGGTATGAGTGATAAACTTGGACCTGTTCAATATGAAGGTAGCCATTCAATGATGACTGGACAATTATCCCCAGAAAAATCATACTCGCCAGAGACAGCACAGATGATTGATGATGAAGTCCGTGCCCTCCTTAATGATGCTCGTAATAAAGCAGCAGATATCATTAATGAAAATCGTGAAACCCATAAATTAATTGCAGAAGCGCTTCTCAAATATGAAACATTGGATGCTGCTCAAATTAAGTCAATCTATGAAACAGGAAAAATGCCTGAAGAAACAGATGATGAAAAGGAAGCACATGCATTATCATACGATGAGATCAAAGAAAAAATGACAGAAGAATAAGATTACTATCCTAACCCTGAAAAGTTTAGTTGGAAAAGCACTCCTTGCTATCTGTTAATGATGACTAAGGCGACCCGTTTCCGGGTCGCCTTTTTGGCTTTCGAAAACCACTAGCTGTGCTAGTGGTTCAAAAGAGCTTCCAGCGTGGTAACAAAAAAACTCCTAAAGTGATAAGATAGAAATGGTTTCGCCGCCACTCTATCATAATCACAAAGGAGGTACCTCATGAGAGAGGATAATCAAAGTTTATCACATACTACGTATAATTGTAAATATCACATTGTCTTTGCACCAAAATATCGTCGCCAAATTATTTATGGTCGTTACAAAGCTAGTATCGGAAAAATCATACGCGATTTGTGTGAACGAAAAGGAGTTGTTATTCATGACGCTAATGCATGTTCCGACCATATTCATATGCTTGTAAGTATGCCTCCAAAGTAAGTGTTGCCAGTTTTATGGGATATTTGAAAGGCAAAAGTAGTTTTATGATTTTTGACAAACATGCTAACTTAAAAGACAAGTATGGTAACAGAAAATTTTGGTGTAGAGGTTATTACGTTGACACAGTTGGTCGAACTCAAAAAGCGATAACTGAATATATTCGCAATCAACTACAAGAAGATATCGTAGCAGATCAACTAACATTATTTGAGATAGTAGATCCATTCACAGGAGAATCAAATAAAAGAAAGTAATGAGGGTGCTTTAGCACCTGCTCGGGAAAGTGGTACGCGAGGAAGCTATTTCAGTGGGCCTTTGGCCCTGGCCGGTAAGAGCGACTTACAGCCGCAGAGCAAACCACCAGTTCACACTGGGGGTTTTGATTCTAGGATTATAATTCTATCTGACAAACTAGAATTGCTAAATATTACAATACATTTCAAAAATTAGACATTTATATAGTAAAAGATTATTGCTAGAAATCAGCTAAATTTCAAGTCCAAATTAGCCATTTAGTAAAAATAGTCTAGGAGATAAATAGTTCAAACATTTCTTTGGATAGTTGTTAATCCAAATTTCGATGAAGGCGACCATTCTTGTGGTCGTTTTCTTAGTGCCTTTTGGCAACCATCGTCTAATGAGTCTGTTATGGTTCTCGTTGGTTCCTCTTTCCCAAGAGGCTTAAGGGTGGGCATAATAGATGCACTCAGGATCAAAGACATCTGCCAAGCAACTAAATTCTGTTCTGTTATCCGCTGTGATTGAGTTGATGTGATAGTTTTGAAGAATCCCTTTCAAAGCATGATTCACTGATGTCGCTGACTTGTCAGGAATGAGACGAATGATTTGAAAGCGACTCTTCCTGTCTGTGAGTGTCAGTAAGCACTCGTTTTTAGCACGCGTCTGAATAAGCGGATCAATCTCATAATCGCCTAGATTTTAACGCTTATTGCTACTCTCTGGTCCGTTCCTCAATAGACTTTCCAGCAGGTTTAAAGTTTGGACTAGCTTGCTTTTTCTCTGCTTTACTTTTGCGTGGATAAAGCAAAGTAGATGGTACCATCCCCAAGTGTCCGTGGTGAATCCAGTAGTAGATGGTGGAAATTGGCACAGGGAAGCCTTTGGCTTTGACCATCATTTCAGGCGAGTATTTCTGCCTCTAGTAGTGGACAATACGCTCTTTCAATTCCTTGGTCAAGGTGACTGGCTGAACAGATTTAGTTCTGTTTTCATCGTAAACCACTTGCGCTGCATCAGCCCGATAGACTTTCTCAAATCTTCCTTTACGTACCTGTTGTCTAACAAAACCACGTTTAATTTCGTTGTTAATAGTTTGCGGGGCTTTTCCAAGTAAAGCGGCAATCTGACGATGACTGATTCCATCAGATTGCCATCGTTCAATCAAACGATGTTCTGTTAGTGCCACCTGTTTGTCTTTTGTAGTATAATGGTTTTACATCTCAAAGTTCCTTTTAATGTGTTTGTGGTGAACGACATTATATCTCACTGAGATGATTTTTTTAACTCTCGACTGGCTAACTTCATTTTAGAACTTTCCAAACAAATTCCTTCAGGTGAAAACCCAAAAAAATGAAAAAAAGTTATTGACAACCCATAAAGAAATATAGTAATATATAAAAGTTCTCAAAACGCGAGATCACTTCAAGAGCGTCTTCAAAAAAAGGAGAAAAAGTTATTGACAAGTGGCCGTGAGTTTGTTAGAATATAGAAGTTGCCTCGAAGGGGGGCGATAAGACCTTTGAAAACTGGATAAAGAAACCAAACGTGCGGGTTACGAAAGTAACCTGTCAAGAAGAAACATAAGTCAGATGATAACTGACTGAGCATAGCTCAAACTATTTAATGAGAGTTTGATCCTGGCTCAGGACGAACGCTGGCGGCGTGCCTAATACATGCAAGTGGAACGCAATTGATTCTCCCGTAGCTTGCTACATTTGAATTGATTGAGTCGCGAACGGGTGAGTAACGCGTAGGTAACCTACCTTATAGCGGGGGATAACTATTGGAAACGATAGCTAATACCGCATAAGAGTTGACAACACATGTTGTTAATTTAAAAGGAGCAATTGCTTCACTATGAGATGGACCTGCGTTGTATTAGCTAGTTGGTAAGGTAACGGCTTACCAAGGCATCGATACATAGCCGACCTGAGAGGGTGATCGGCCACACTGGGACTGAGACACGGCCCAGACTCCTACGGGAGGCAGCAGTAGGGAATCTTCGGCAATGGGGGGAACCCTGACCGAGCAACGCCGCGTGAGTGAAGAAGGTTTTCGGATCGTAAAGCTCTGTTATAAGCGAAGAACGGGAGTAAGAGTGGAAAGTTTACTCTGTGACGGTAGCTTATCAGAAAGGGACGGCTAACTACGTGCCAGCAGCCGCGGTAATACGTAGGTCCCGAGCGTTGTCCGGATTTATTGGGCGTAAAGCGAGCGCAGGTGGTTTAATAAGTCTGAAGTTAAAGGCATTGGCTCAACCAATGTACGCTTTGGAAACTGTTAAACTTGAGTGCAGAAGGGGAGAGTGGAATTCCATGTGTAGCGGTGAAATGCGTAGATATATGGAGGAACACCGGTGGCGAAAGCGGCTCTCTGGTCTGTAACTGACACTGAGGCTCGAAAGCGTGGGTAGCGAACAGGATTAGATACCCTGGTAGTCCACGCCGTAAACGATGAGTGCTAGGTGTTGGGTCCTTTCCGGGACTCAGTGCCGCAGCTAACGCATTAAGCACTCCGCCTGGGGAGTACGACCGCAAGGTTGAAACTCAAAGGAATTGACGGGGGCCCGCACAAGCGGTGGAGCATGTGGTTTAATTCGAAGCAACGCGAAGAACCTTACCAGGTCTTGACATCCCGATGCCCGTCCTAGAGATAGGATTTTACTTCGGTACATCGGTGACAGGTGGTGCATGGTTGTCGTCAGCTCGTGTCGTGAGATGTTGGGTTAAGTCCCGCAACGAGCGCAACCCCTATTGTTAGTTGCCATCATTTAGTTGGGCACTCTAGCGAGACTGCCGGTAATAAACCGGAGGAAGGTGGGGATGACGTCAAATCATCATGCCCCTTATGACCTGGGCTACACACGTGCTACAATGGTCGGTACAACGAGCAGCGAACTGGTGACAGTAAGCCAATCTCTTAAAGCCGATCTCAGTTCGGATTGTAGGCTGCAACTCGCCTACATGAAGTCGGAATCGCTAGTAATCGCGGATCAGCACGCCGCGGTGAATACGTTCCCGGGCCTTGTACACACCGCCCGTCACACCACGAGAGTTTGTAACACCCGAAGTCGGTGAGGTAACCTTTTAAGGAGCCAGCCGCCTAAGGTGGGATAGATGATTGGGGTGAAGTCGTAACAAGGTAGCCGTATCGGAAGGTGCGGCTGGATCACCTCCTTTCTAAGGAAAACGGAAGCACGTTTGGGATCTTTATTTAGTTTTGAGAGGTCTTTGTGGGGCCTTAGCTCAGCTGGGAGAGCGCCTGCTTTGCACGCAGGAGGTCAGCGGTTCGATCCCGCTAGGCTCCATTAACATCAGACAGATGTTAAGATAGTCCATTGAAAATTGAATATCTATATCAAATTCCACGATTATCGAAAGATAATTGTAGAAAGTAACAAGAAAATAAACCGAAACGCTGTAAGTATTTAATGAAGTTTAGATCGTAAGATCAAAGATAAGGTTAAGTTAATAAGGGCGCACGGTGGATGCCTTGGCACTAGAAGCCGAAGAAGGACGTGACTAACGACGAAATGCTTTGGGGAGCTGTAAGTAAGCGCTGATCCAGAGATGTCCGAATGGGGGAACCCGGCAGGTTAATGCCTGTCATCACTAGTTGTTAAGACTAGCTGAAGGAAGACGCAGTGAACTGAAACATCTAAGTAGCTGCAGGAAGAGAAAGCAAACGCGATTGCCTTAGTAGCGGCGAGCGAAACGGCAGGAGGGCAAACCGAGGAGTTTACTCCTCGGGGTTGTAGGACTGCGACGTGGGACTAGACGACATAGAAGAATGACCTGGGAAGGTCAGCCAGAGAGAGTAACAGCCTCGTATTTAAAATGTTTGTATAGCCCTAGCAGTATCCTGAGTACGGCGAGACACGCGAAATCTCGTCGGAATCTGGGAGGACCATCTCCCAACCCTAAATACTCTCTAGTGACCGATAGTTGAACCAGTACCGTGAGGGAAAGGTGAAAAGCACCCCGGGAGGGGAGTGAAATAGAACCTGAAACCGTGTGCCTACAACAAGTTCGAGCCCGTTAATGGGTGAGAGCGTGCCTTTTGTAGAATGAACCGGCGAGTTACGCTATGATGCGAGGTTAAGTTGAAGAGACGGAGCCGTAGGGAAACCGAGTCTTAATAGGGCGACATAGTATCATGGTGTAGACCCGAAACCATGTGACCTACCCATGAGCAGGTTGAAGGTGAGGTAAAACTCACTGGAGGACCGAACCAGGGCACGTTGAAAAGTGCTTGGATGACTTGTGGGTAGCGGAGAAAATTCCAAACGAACTTGGAGATAGCTGGTTCTCTCCGAAATAGCTTTAGGGCTAGCGTCGATGTTAAGTCTCTTGGAGGTAGAGCACTGTTTGGGTGAGGGGTCCATCCCGGATTACCAATCTCAGATAAACTCCGAATGCCAATGAGATATAATCGGCAGTCAGACTGCGAGTGCTAAGATCCGTAGTCGAAAGGGAAAACAGCCCAGACCACCAGCTAAGGTCCCAAAATATATGTTAAGTGGAAAAGGATGTGGGGTTGCACAGACAACTAGGATGTTAGCTTAGAAGCAGCTATTCATTCAAAGAGTGCGTAATAGCTCACTAGTCGAGTGACCCTGCGCCGAAAATGTACCGGGGCTAAAACATATTACCGAAGCTGTGGATGACCATTTAGGTCATGGTAGGAGAGCGTTCTATGTGTGAAGAAGGTGTACCGTGAGGAGCGCTGGAACGCATAGAAGTGAGAATGCCGGTATGAGTAGCGCAAGACAGGTGAGAATCCTGTCCACCGTAAGACTAAGGTTTCCAGGGGAAGGCTCGTCCGCCCTGGGTTAGTCGGGACCTAAGGAGAGACCGAACGGTGTATCCGATGGCCAACAGGTTGATATTCCTGTACTAGAGTATATAGTGATGGAGGGACGCAGTAGGCTAACTCAACCCAGCGACTGGAAGAGCTGGGCTAAGCAGTGAGGCGTGGTATGAGTCAAATGCTTATACCTATAACGTTGAGCTGTGATGGGGAGCGAAGTTTAGTAGTGAAGTGAGTGATGTCACACTGCCAAGAAAAGCTTCTAGCGTTAATTATACTCTACCCGTACCGCAAACCGACACAGGTAGTCGAGGCGAGTAGCCTCAGGTGATCGAGAGAACTCTCGTTAAGGAACTCGGCAAAATGACCCCGTAACTTCGGGAGAAGGGGTGCTGTCTTTAGACAGCCGCAGTGAATAGGCCCAAGCAACTGTTTATCAAAAACACAGCTCTCTGCTAAATCGTAAGATGATGTATAGGGGGTGACGCCTGCCCGGTGCTGGAAGGTTAAGAGGAGTGCTTAGGAGTAATCCGAAGGTATGAATTGAAGCCCCAGTAAACGGCGGCCGTAACTATAACGGTCCTAAGGTAGCGAAATTCCTTGTCGGGTAAGTTCCGACCCGCACGAAAGGCGTAATGATTTGGGCACTGTCTCAACGAGAGACTCGGTGAAATTTTAGTACCTGTGAAGATGCAGGTTACCCGCGACAGGACGGAAAGACCCCATGGAGCTTTACTGCAGTTTGATATTGAGTATCTGTACCACATGTACAGGATAGGTAGGAGCCTAAGAAGTTGGAAACGCCAGTTTCAATGGAGGCGTTGTTGGGATACTACCCTTGTGTTATGGCTACTCTAACCCAGATAGGTAATCCCTATCGGAGACAGTGTCTGACGGGCAGTTTGACTGGGGCGGTCGCCTCCTAAAAGGTAACGGAGGCGCCCAAAGGTTCCCTCAGACTGGTTGGAAATCAGTCGCAGAGTGTAAAGGTATAAGGGAGCTTGACTGCGAGAGCTACAACTCGAGCAGGGACGAAAGTCGGGCTTAGTGATCCGGTGGTTCCGTATGGAAGGGCCATCGCTCAACGGATAAAAGCTACCCTGGGGATAACAGGCTTATCTCCCCCAAGAGTTCACATCGACGGGGAGGTTTGGCACCTCGATGTCGGCTCGTCGCATCCTGGGGCTGTAGTCGGTCCCAAGGGTTGGGCTGTTCGCCCATTAAAGCGGCACGCGAGCTGGGTTCAGAACGTCGTGAGACAGTTCGGTCCCTATCCGTCGCGGGCGTAGGAAATTTGAGAGGATCTGCTCCTAGTACGAGAGGACCAGAGTGGACTTACCGCTGGTGTACCAGTTGTCTCGCCAGAGGCATCGCTGGGTAGCTATGTAGGGAAGGGATAAGCGCTGAAAGCATCTAAGTGCGAAGCCCACCTCAAGATGAGATTTCCCATAACGTTATGTTAGTAAGAGCCCTGAAAGAAGATCAGGTAGATAGGTTAGAAGTGTACGTGTGGTGACACATTAAGCGGACTAATACTAATCGCTCGAGGACTTATCCAAAAGAAAGTAACAAAGAGTCAATATTGACAGCGAGTAGGTTTCTTGTTAGAATATAGGTATTCAATTTTGATTGGATTATCAATCATTAGTTAAGTGACGATAGCCTAGGAGATACACCTGTACCCATGCCGAACACAGTAGTTAAGCCCTAGAACGCCTGAAGTAGTTGGGGGTTGCCCCCTGTTAGATATGGTAGTTGCTTAGCATTTATCCGCCATAGCTCAGTTGGTAGAGCGCATGACTGTTAATCATGATGTCACAGGTTCGAGCCCTGTTGGCGGAGTATAGTATTTGAGACTTTGCTTCATGTAGAGTCTTTTATTTTGCCTTATTGCCAAAATGGTAGTTGGGAATTTATAGTTAAGAACGAAGAGAGAAGACGAAATGTGTCTTCTCTCTTTTTATATTAGAAACATTAAGTACAATATCATTTCACCTAATGTTTATGATGAGCTTTTTGGAAGTTTCATACTGTCATTAGAATAGGGAAGGTCTAAGGTGTTGATAATATAGTTTTTGTATTTCAAAAAAGTATTTTGAGATAATTATGAAATAGTTTCAAGATAACTCTAGTGTTTCTTTTTACTGTAGATTTATATAATGGTTAATGATAGTTTGGATTGAACATGACATTTATGTCATGGTTGAATAGTTGTAATGTCTATATAATAATATTATTACATAGAGTGAGGTTATGATTATGAGCAATGATATATCATTAAAGGAAATGTCATTTGGTAGCTTATGTCACCTAATACGGCCAATAATTTTTAAGATTATGAATCAGCATCAGGTGCAACATTGGAATGTTAGAGATTGGGAACATGAAGGAGTGATTTGTCTATTTCGTTTAATTCAAGATAATCCATCTTGTTTAAACTATTCTTCTTTGTTCTTTTTATCTTTTCAAATGAAATTCTCAAGCTATCTAAAAGAATATATTAATTCTAAAAGAGAGTGATAAGTTGAGTAATTTTTGACTATAGTTAAGTAGTCAAATGCTGAAGGAAATTTTATATAATAAAGCCCTATCTTGAATGATAAAATAGGGCTTTTGCTATGTACAATTAGAATAATTTTAAACGCTTCGAATAAAGATTAATTCGTTTTTTAACTCAGATTCTTCAAAATGGTAACCTTCAAATGTGAGCTTTTTTAAATCGTCTATCGTTTGACATTCGTTTTCTGCTGCGGCATGGAGAAAAAAACCGCGTCCCTTTTTGGAAATAGTAGAGTGTTGTTTTATTTTTCCTGAACTAGTCTGTTCGTAAAATTTAATTTTGATTAGTTGCTGACGTTGTTCAGGAGAAAAGATATTTTCAAATTCAGAAGATAGTAGTGAGATCATTGCTTCTTGTTCATTTGATTTTAAGAAGTTATCGTATTCTTCTTTCCAAAATTGTTTGAGGGATTGATTATTGATTAGTGTAGATGTGTTAAAGTCTAAGCGATGAGGATGAATGGTATCGTTAATAGGAATAATACCGTATAATGCAGTAGTAATATATGTGGTTTGAGTAAGATATTCTAGGGCATTACTTGATAAATTTGTTTTGAGGGAACGATACATTAGGCCATTGTATAACTCTATAGCCTTGTATGTAGAGCTGTTTCCAGAATAAATATCTTTCCAACGTTGTTGCTCTTTTAATGCTGTCTCTTCTTTTTTGAAATGATAAAGTCTGAGTAGTTCAGGTATATCTTTTTGTACCATTTCTTTCACAATGGTAGTCGTTTTATCTGACCGTAATTTTGCAGTATTTTTTGGTTTTTCTTCGACCATCTCTTTAGCTGATGGTATTAAAAATTGGAGCATAAGGAAAATTTCTTTCTTTAGTTTATTGGTTTATTGCTAATAAAATTAGACTAATGAGGATAATAAAATAGAAAATGATTGAAATTGTTTTGACAAAAGTAGAAAGTGTAGTCTCATCTTTTGGACTTAATCCCATTCCTAGAACAACACCCCCTAAGAGTCCTCCTAGATGACCAACAAGACTGACATTAGGAGTCATAATGTTAAAGATAAGATTAATGATAATCAGTGTTCTGTAAGAATTACTGAGATTTTTCAAATTTGGATTGTTACTAAAGTAACCTGTAATAACAATAGCAGCAAAAAGACCGAAAATAGATGTAGATGCACCTGCTACTATAACATCAGGGGTTAGTAATAGTACAAATACATTTCCCATTATTCCAGATAAGAAAAATAGAATTAAAAATTTGATATGTCCATAGAGTTCTTCAGATAATTGTCCAAGGAAAAAGAGCGTAATAGTGTTAAATATGAAGTGCTCCCATCCAATATGAACAAAGATTGGTGTCAGAAGACGCCAGAAATCAGAAAAGTTTTCTTTTAGTATGCTTCCAATCAATCCACCGAAATGGTAGATAACGGAGGCATTTTCCGCCTCTCCAGGATATAACAATTGCATACAGCAGAAAATAAGGGAGATGCAGAGAACAAGTAATAGAGTAATAGGTGATTTTTTGAATGTAGACATTAGTATAATAGTTTTCTAATCGGAATGTCGAAGGTATCTTTCTGAAAATTTTGGATTTGGAATGAATAAATAGTACTGATGGTATTGCCAGAATAATCTGCTAAATAGCGATCAAAATATCCTGCGCCATAACCAATTCTATAGCCATCAGGCGAGAAAACAATTCCAGGGACATGAATGAGGTCAATGCAAGATTTGTCAACTTCTAAATTTGAAATAGGTTCTAAGAGTCCGAAGGACGTTTTTCTTAATTGACTTTCATCATATTTTACAAAGATCATTTTGCCTTCAGGATATGTTTTTGGAACGACAACTGTTTTTTTATCTTTGATAGCCTGCGTAATAAGAGGAGTGGTATTAAATTCATGAGGCATTGAAAGGTATGTTGCAAGGATTCTAGCTTCATGATAATAAGACGTAGAGATCAATTTTTCTAGTAGTAGGGTATCAATTTTATTTTTTTGTAGGCTATTTTTTGAAAAATGTTTCATTTTCAAAATCATTTCTTGCCGTTGTACTTCTTTAGACATATTCTTATCTTACCATGAAGTGAAATAAAATTCTAATCTTACTCGATAGTAAGTTTAGATATGTTCGTAGATTTTATTTTAGTTGTCTTTAGGCATTAACTATGCTATAATTAACAATCAAAAGACTGTGAGAAAGAAGGTGTAAGTATGGGATTTACAGATGAAACAGTTCGTTTTAATTTAGATGATGCTAACCGCAAAGAGATTAGTGAAACCCTTTCAAATGTTTATCATTCTTTAGCTGAAAAAGGCTACAATCCAATTAATCAAATCGTAGGTTATGTTCTCAGTGGAGATCCAGCTTACATTCCACGCTATAACGATGCTAGAAATCAGATTAGAAAATATGAACGTGATGAGATTGTGGAGGAATTAGTGCGTTCTTATCTTACTAATCATGGTGTAGAACTCTGATGAGAATAATGGGACTAGACGTTGGTTCAAAAACAGTAGGTGTTGCTGTCAGCGATCCTTTAGGATTTACAGCTCAGGGTATCGAGATTATTGGAATCAACGAAGAAGAAAAAGAATACGGTTTAGAGCGTTTAGCTGAGTTAGTTTCTGAGTATAAGGTTGATAAATTTGTTGTAGGTCTTCCTAAAAATATGAATAACTCTGAGGGGCCGCGTGTGGAAGCGAGTAAATTCTATGGAGACTTAATTAAGGAGCGATTTGGATTCCCCGTTGACTATCAAGACGAACGTTTGACGACTGTTCAAGCGGAAAGAATGTTAGTTGAGCAAGCAGATATTAGTCGTGGAAAACGTAAAAAAGTTATTGATAAATTAGCGGCTCAACTTATTTTGCAAAATTATCTAGATCGTATGTTTTAAATTAAAGGAGAAAAAATGGCAGAAAATCATAATCACGAGCACGAACCAGAAGTTATTACTTTAGTGGATGATCAAGGTAATGAAAGTTTATTTGAAATTTTACTGACTATTGATGGTAAAGAAGAATTTGGCAAAAATTATGTTCTTTTAGTTCCAGCTGGAGCTCAAGAAGATGATAACGGCGAAATTGAAATTCAAGCATACTCATTTACTGAAAATGAAGATGGTACTGAAGGTGATCTTCAGCCAATCCCAGAAGATTCAGATGTTGAATGGGATATGATTGAAGAAGTATTTAATAGCTTTATTGATGAAAATTAAGTGATTGATCCGATTTTAATCGGGTCTTTTTTTTATCATACAATAAAAATAATGATAATTTTTCGAATGAATAAGTAAGATGACAGTAGTTGATACATTACCACTTGAGTTAACTGAAGAAGAAAAATTGTTTGTAAAGCATTATCAAGAAAAAGATTATCATCATTTTAGAGATATTCAAAAATACGCTTCACTCTTTGAAAAATTGACTAACGTGTAAATTCTGTTATACTTTGTAAAGAAGTTAAAATAAGGAGAATGCTAGTGACAACAAGTTACCAGGAAAATAACACGATGTCTTTAGAGGGATCAGATTCTTTTGAAGAAAAAATGGATTCCAAAATTGGAGGGTTGGCTCATTTTTATGTGCTCCTCTTGAGTGTAATCGTCAGTGTAGTATCTATTTTATTACCTGTTGTAAAAGAATTTTCAACGGTTGAACAAACACAAAATCTTTATACTGGATTAATGATGTCAAAAGGTGTTTTACCTTATAATGACATTTATGCAGCGGGCGGCTTTTTGTATTATGCAGTAATAGCCTTATCATATCTTTTAGGAAGCAATCTATGGCTAATTGTCATTCATTTTTTGGCTTACTATATTTCTGGTCGTTACCTTTATAAGATTATTACTAATTTAACACATTCAAGTGAAGTGGCTGTTGCCATGAATCTATTATTTTATCTTTTTAATCTCATCGTGGGATTTGGAGGTCTATACCCCATTCAGTGGGCATTTCCATTTTTCTTAAGTATGATTTGGTTTTTGATGTCTTATTTTAAGAATCAGATTAAAGATGAGCGTTTTATTGTTTTTGGTTTAATGAGTACAATTGGTTTATTCATTGAACCACGTCTGTTAATCTTTTTGCTAATTGCAATTTTTGCTATTTCTATTTTTAATATTAAATCAAAGCGTTTTGCGCGTGGTTTTTATCAAATCCTCTGTTTTATTTTTGGCATGATTTTAATTGGCTATGTTATTGGTTACTTTATTTTCAATGAACAACTATTAGCAGAATACATCGCTCAGCCGATTCTGTTTCATTTAACTGTATTACAAACTGGGCATGAAGAATTGTTAGTTAGTGTTATTGTTCAAGTTATTCTAGTCCTATTCTCAGGAATGTACTTTGGGTTTGTAAGAGGCAGTAAAACGGAGCTGACAGCAGTAAAAATTATTTTGATGATTTCCATCGTTGTTTATAGTGTTTATGCTATTTTTTCACAATCATTTAATAGTTATTACCTGTTATTTATTATTGTCCAAGGGCTCATTTTGGCCAGTCTTCGCTTAGTGAAGGATTATCAATTAAGTCTATCTAGTAGAACACACCGACGTAAAAGACGAGAGTCCCTAGCAAAGAAATTTTTCTATCAATACTTTATAAAAACATATTTTTTACCATTCATTTTATTCATTGGCCTTGTGGGTCAGTTGGGATATCATTATTATCTAGCGTCCCAAGTAATAGATGAGCGACAAGAACTTGCTTCTTTTATCACTAACACTACTGATAAAGATGACAAAATTTATGTTTGGGACAATCAAGCTACTGTTTATTTAGCCTCAGAAAGGCAATCACTATCGAAGTTCTCAGTGCCAGATTTATATACTGTAACGTCTAAGAATAAACAAAGTTTAGAAGATAGTTTGCTACAAGATAATGCGGAACTTCTCATGTTTAAAAAAAGTATTAAACTTGATCAATCAATAGCAAAGAATATTTCAAGACATTATAAGCAAGTTAAGGTAGATGGCGTTAACTCTTTCATTGTCTATAAATTAAAATAAAATCAATATATTGTGTCTTGTATGTTTTTTTGACACAATATATTGATTTTTCTTTTTCCTTATGTCATAATAACATCTATCAGGAGGTTTTTCTATGACAATGCAAAAAGAAATGATAGCAGAGACAAATGTAACTACTCAAAGTAGAAAGCAAATTGAAAAGTACGATGGTAGATTAGTTGCTTTTGATGTTCAAAAATTAATTGCTAGTCTTGAAAAATCTATGACACCAAGTTCTTTGGTAACAAATGAAAAACTTCAACTGATCCTAGAAGCAATTTTAACTAAGTTATCGCAACATCGTACCCCAACGTTGAAAACAAAAGATATTCGAACAGTTACTCTTCAAACCTTGATGACCTTTCAAGAAGAAGAGTTAGCAAAATCGTATCAAGATTTTGCTACTTCAAAACAAGAGTATAAAAATCAAGAAATGGATATTAATGTTGCCATTAACAAATTGATTGGTAAGGATCAATCGGTAGTTAATGAAAATGCTAATAAAGATAGTGATGTTTTCAATACTCAACGTGATTTAACTGCAGGGATTGTTGGTAAAGCAATTGGCTTGAAAATGTTACCTAACCATGTGGCTAATGCTCATCAAAAAGGGGATATTCATTTTCATGATTTAGATTATAGCCCTTATACACCAATGACCAATTGTTGTTTGATCGATTTTAAGGGCATGTTAGCTAATGGCTTTAAGATTGGTAATGCTGAGGTTGAAAGCCCTAAATCTATTCAAACAGCAACAGCTCAAATCGCCCAAATAATCGCTAATGTTGCTTCTAGTCAGTATGGTGGTTGTACGGCTGACCGCATCGATGAGTTTTTAGCACCTTATGCTCAATTAAATTACGAAAAGCATTTAAAGGATGCGCAAGAATGGGTTCTTGAAGGTAAACAAGAGGCTTATGCAGAACAAAAGACGCAAAAAGATATTTATGATGCTATGCAGTCTTTAGAGTATGAAATCAATACTTTGTTTACTTCAAATGGTCAGACTCCATTCACTTCTTTAGGGTTTGGACTTGGAACCTCTTGGTTTGAACGTGAAATCCAAAAAGCTATTTTAAATATTCGTATCAAAGGTTTGGGCAGTGAAGAACGAACAGCTATTTTCCCCAAATTGATTTTTACAGTCAAAAGAGGACTAAATTTAGAACCAGATTCTCCTAACTATGATATTAAACAGTTAGCACTCAAATGTGCGACTAAGCGTATGTATCCAGATATTGTTTCCTACGATAAAATCATTGAATTAACAGGCTCTTTTAAAGCACCAATGGGTTGTCGTTCCTTCTTACAAGGTTGGAAGGATGAAAATGGTCAAGATATCACTTCAGGTCGTATGAATCTAGGTGTAGTGACTCTTAACTTGCCTCGTATTGCTTTGGAATCTTCTGGGGATATCAATAAATTCTGGGACTTATTCAAGGAAAAAATGCAAGTTGCTAAAGATGCTCTTGTTTACCGTGTTAATCGAGTGAAAGAAGCCAGTCCGGCTAATGCGCCAATTCTTTATCAGTATGGTGCATTTGGAAAACGTCTAGGAAAAAATGACGATGTTAATCAGGTCTTTAATAAGCGTCGTGCAACAGTATCTCTTGGCTATATCGGACTTTATGAGGTAGCAACTGTCTTCTATGGACCTGATTGGGAAATTAATCCCGTTGCTAAAGATTTGACTTTAGATATTATCCGTCAAATGAAAGAGACTTGTGAAGCTTGGTCTAATGAGTATGATTACCATTTCTCAGTCTACTCAACTCCTTCAGAAAGTTTAACAGACCGTTTTTGCCGACTAGATACAGAAAAATTTGGTATCATTAAAGACATTACAGATAAAGAATATTATACCAATTCCTTCCATTATGATATCCGTAAAAATCCAACACCATTTGAAAAGCTTGATTTTGAAAAAGATTACCCTGCAGCTGGGGCTTCTGGAGGCTTCATTCATTATTGTGAATACCCAGTGTTACAACAAAACCCAAAAGCCTTAGAAGCAGTGTGGGATTATGCTTATGACCGTGTCGGTTATTTAGGAACGAATACCCCTATTGATAAGTGTTACCTTTGTGACTTTGAAGGGGATTTTGATCCAACAGAGCGTGGCTTCAAATGCCCAAACTGTGGTAATACGGATCCAAAAACAGCAGATGTTGTTAAACGAACTTGTGGTTATCTTGGAAATCCACAAGCTAGACCTATGGTCAAAGGAAGACATAAAGAAATTTCAGCTCGTGTTAAACACATGAATGGATCATCATTATAAATAGAAAAGGAAAATCATGGGAAAATACCAATTAGATGATAAAGGAAAAGCACTCGTTCAACGATTTCACGAAAAAAATTCAACTGTAAAATCAGATAAAAAAGCGCGTGCGCAAGAATTATTAAAAAAGGCAAAAGCTAAACAAAAATAAACTGAAGGAGGAAGACGGATGCTAAAAATTGGCCTTGTAGGTATTGGAGGAATCTCTCAAAAAGCTTATCTTCCTTATATGAGACAATTACCTAATATAGAGTGGCATATCTTCACAAGAAATAAAGACGTTAGACAAGGTGTGTCAGCTTTGTTTGGGCACTCTGAGATTTATGAGTCATTGGAAAGTCTCTTGAAAGCCCCCTTAGATGGTGTTTTTATTCATGCGGCCACCAAAGCACATTTTGATATTGCCAGTCAATTTTTAATCAAGGGACTCCCTGTCTATATGGATAAACCATTGACGGAAGATTATAAATCTACCCAAAAACTCTATCAATTAGCACAAGAACATAACACCTTTCTAATGGCTGGGTTTAACCGTCGTTTTGCACCTAGAGTTTCTGACATGGCTAAACTTGATCAGAAACGTCGCATTATCGTCGAAAAAAATGATGTTAATCGCTTGGGAGATTTTAAATTTAAGCTCTTTGATTTTTTTATTCATCCTTTAGATACAGCATTATATTTACTTGATGAGCAAATCAGTTCAGCTCATTTTAAGGTAATTAAAGAAAACGCCCTTTTGAGTCAAGTTTCAGTTGTTTTAGAGACAGAACAATCTGTTGCAATTGTTGGGATGAACCTTCAGTCAGGAAGTCGACGAGAAATCATGGAAATTCAGACGCCAGTGGAAACGTATCACCTTGAAAATTTGGATGATTTGACCATATTCAAAGAAACAGATCTGTTGAAAAAACAATTTGGTTCATGGGATACGACGTTGTATAAAAGAGGTTTTGAAACGATTATTGATACTTTTCTTGAAGCTATTCAGACAAAAGAGAATCCTGTTAGTCCGGAATCTAGTTTACTAAGCCATTGGCTATGTCATCAAATCAATCAATCAAATACCTTGAGTGGAGAACTAAATGTCACCTTACCCAAATAATCCGATGCTTAGACGTCCAACTATCGAAGATAAAGAAAGTATTTTAGACATGATTGACGAATACTTTAAAAATGATAGTCCAACAGCAGGTTTATGGAATTTTTCTCATAGTGACTTCTCTTTTGAAGATTGGCTAGAAGCAAATCAATTACAAGAAGCTGGTTTGTTTGGAAAAGGGGTACCAGCCATTCAATTGGTAGCCTTTGATGATAACCAACAGGCTCTTGGATTTTTAAATATCAGACTGCGATTAAATGATGAACTCTTATTAAAAGGTGGGCATATCGGCTACTCTGTTCGACCAAGTAAGAGAAATCAGGGAATTGCTAAAAAGATGTTAAAGGCTGCTATTGAGATTGCCAAAACGAAAAATATTCGAGATATTTTAGTGACCTGTCATCAAAATAATCCTGCTAGCCGAGCAGTTATTATAGCCAATGGTGGTTTGTTAGAGAATGTTGTTAATGAGACGGAAAGGTACTGGATCAGAAACGATGAATAATCCTAAACCAGGTGAATGGAAATCAGAAGAATTGAGCCAAGGGAAAATAATAGACTATAAGGCTTTTAACTTTGTTGATGGTGAAGGCGTTAGAAACTCATTATATGTTTCGGGCTGTATGTTCCACTGTGAAGGCTGTTATAATGTTGCAACTTGGTCATTTAATGCGGGCATACCTTATACTCAGGCGTTAGAAGAACGTATTATAAAGGACCTATCGCAACCGTATGTTCAAGGCTTAACACTACTAGGTGGCGAACCGTTTTTAAATACGGGCATTTTAATACCTCTTTTGAAACGAATCAAATCAGAATTGCCTAACAAAGATATCTGGTCTTGGACAGGTTATACTTGGGAAGAGATGATGTTAGAGACAGACGATAAATTAGAGATGTTGAAAATGATAGACATTCTGGTAGATGGAAGATATGATCGAACGAAAAGAAATCTTATGCTACAGTTTAGAGGATCGTCAAACCAACGCATTATAGATGTTCAAAGATCACTCGAATATAACAAACTTATTATTTGGGAAAAATTACAAAAATAGCTTGACAACCCATAAAGAAATATAGTAATATATAAAAGTTCTCAAAACGCGAGATCACTTCAAGAGCGTCTTCAAAAAAAGGAGAAAAAGTTATTGACAAGTGGCCGTTAGTTTGTTAGAATATAGAAGTTGCCTCGAAGGGGGCGATAAGACCTTTGAAAACTGGATAAAGAAACCAAACGTGCGGGTTACGAAAGTAACCTGTCAAGAAGAAACATAAGTCAGATGGTAACTGACTGAGCATAGCTCAAACTATTTAATGAGAGTTTGATCCTGGCTCAGGACGAACGCTGGCGGCGTGCCTAATACATGCAAGTGGAACGCAATTGATTCTCCCGTAGCTTGCTACATTTGAATTGATTGAGTCGCGAACGGGTGAGTAACGCGTAGGTAACCTACCTTATAGCGGGGGATAACTATTGGAAACGATAGCTAATACCGCATAAGAGTTGACAACACATGTTGTTAATTTAAAAGGAGCAATTGCTTCACTATGAGATGGACCTGCGTTGTATTAGCTAGTTGGTAAGGTAACGGCTTACCAAGGCATCGATACATAGCCGACCTGAGAGGGTGATCGGCCACACTGGGACTGAGACACGGCCCAGACTCCTACGGGAGGCAGCAGTAGGGAATCTTCGGCAATGGGGGGAACCCTGACCGAGCAACGCCGCGTGAGTGAAGAAGGTTTTCGGATCGTAAAGCTCTGTTATAAGCGAAGAACGGGAGTAAGAGTGGAAAGTTTACTCTGTGACGGTAGCTTATCAGAAAGGGACGGCTAACTACGTGCCAGCAGCCGCGGTAATACGTAGGTCCCGAGCGTTGTCCGGATTTATTGGGCGTAAAGCGAGCGCAGGTGGTTTAATAAGTCTGAAGTTAAAGGCATTGGCTCAACCAATGTACGCTTTGGAAACTGTTAAACTTGAGTGCAGAAGGGGAGAGTGGAATTCCATGTGTAGCGGTGAAATGCGTAGATATATGGAGGAACACCGGTGGCGAAAGCGGCTCTCTGGTCTGTAACTGACACTGAGGCTCGAAAGCGTGGGTAGCGAACAGGATTAGATACCCTGGTAGTCCACGCCGTAAACGATGAGTGCTAGGTGTTGGGTCCTTTCCGGGACTCAGTGCCGCAGCTAACGCATTAAGCACTCCGCCTGGGGAGTACGACCGCAAGGTTGAAACTCAAAGGAATTGACGGGGGCCCGCACAAGCGGTGGAGCATGTGGTTTAATTCGAAGCAACGCGAAGAACCTTACCAGGTCTTGACATCCCGATGCCCGTCCTAGAGATAGGATTTTACTTCGGTACATCGGTGACAGGTGGTGCATGGTTGTCGTCAGCTCGTGTCGTGAGATGTTGGGTTAAGTCCCGCAACGAGCGCAACCCCTATTGTTAGTTGCCATCATTTAGTTGGGCACTCTAGCGAGACTGCCGGTAATAAACCGGAGGAAGGTGGGGATGACGTCAAATCATCATGCCCCTTATGACCTGGGCTACACACGTGCTACAATGGTCGGTACAACGAGCAGCGAACTGGTGACAGTAAGCCAATCTCTTAAAGCCGATCTCAGTTCGGATTGTAGGCTGCAACTCGCCTACATGAAGTCGGAATCGCTAGTAATCGCGGATCAGCACGCCGCGGTGAATACGTTCCCGGGCCTTGTACACACCGCCCGTCACACCACGAGAGTTTGTAACACCCGAAGTCGGTGAGGTAACCTTTTAGGAGCCAGCCGCCTAAGGTGGGATAGATGATTGGGGTGAAGTCGTAACAAGGTAGCCGTATCGGAAGGTGCGGCTGGATCACCTCCTTTCTAAGGAAAACGGAAGCACGTTTGGGATCTTTATTTAGTTTTGAGAGGTCTTTGTGGGGCCTTAGCTCAGCTGGGAGAGCGCCTGCTTTGCACGCAGGAGGTCAGCGGTTCGATCCCGCTAGGCTCCATTAACATC
>NZ_CP025536.1:40000-125000 GCF_002953735.1 Streptococcus pluranimalium
AAATGAGTCGGTTATCTGACTTACCTAGATGACTTGTTTCCATCTAGATTAGTGTTACAAACGAGGTCTTTAAAATCTTTTTTTAATGGGGTATCATCTTTGCTTTTAGTTTGTATAATAGTGCATTTTAGCCTTTAATATTAGTTTTTTTAGACAATAACTGTATTTTTCACTATTTTTGATAAATAGCCTTGCTATTTCAATAAAACTGTAACACTCACGTAATATATTAACACTTTTTTTTTGGTACAATGTTATTTGTCTTAATTACATAGGAGTAGTTTTAATCATGAAAAAAAGAATTTTATCAGCTGTTCTATTGAGCGGTGCTACGCTTGGAGCAACTGTATCTGTAAATGCAGAAGACTATGATACAAAGATTGCAGCTAAGGATAATGCTATTACTAATTTGACTAGTCAGCAAGCTGCTGCGCAGTCAGAAGTTGAATCTATTCAAACTCAAGTAGGTACATTATCAGCACAACAAGCAGATTTAGAAGCTCAAAATGTTGCTTTAAAAGAGAAGTCTGCGACTTTATCTACTGAAATTCAAACTTTATCTGAGAAAATTGTTGCGCGCAGTGAATCGTTGAAGAAACAAGCTCGTAGTGCTCAGAAACAAAATACGGCAACAAATTATATCAATACAGTTGTTAATTCTAAGTCAATCTCAGAAGCAATTAGTAAAGTAGTTGCTATCCGAGAAGTGGTTTCGGCTAACCATACAATGTTAGAAAAACAAGAGTCTGATAAGGCTGCTCTTGCTGAAAAGCAAAAAGAAAATCAAGCAGCTATCAACACGATTGCAGCCAATCAAGCAACTCTTGCTGCTAATAAATCAACATTAGAAACACAACAAGCTGAATTGAAGGCTGCCCAAGCAACTCTTGCTGTTGAATTAGCGACTGTTGAAGGTGAAAAATCATCTCTTGTAGCTGAGAAATCAACAGCAGAATCAGTAGCAGCTTCAGTTTCTACCTCTCAATCAGTGGCGGCTTCAGTTTCAGCTTCAGAATCTACATCAATTGTCGAAGCAGCAGCCTCAGCTTCAGCAGTAGCTTCGGAAGTAGCAGCATCAGTAAGTGCAAGTGTTGCGGCTTCTGAGTCAGTTGCTGCTGTATCAGCAAGTACTGCAGCTGTTGAAGCACAACAAACTTCGGAAGTTGCTTCAGTTGCCCCTTCTCAAGTTGCGACACCAGCATCACAGGTTGCTTCAGTTGCCCCTCGTAATGTGGTTCAACCACAAGCTCCAGCTGCTACCCAAGCAGCTGCTCCTGCACCAGCAGTATCACCAGCTTCAACACGCCGAGCTTCTTCTGTAATGCCAACGGTTAATACCGCCGGCAATACTTACCCTGTAGGTCAGTGTACTTGGGGCGCTAAATCACTCGCTCCTTGGGCTGGAAATAACTGGGGTAATGGTGGACAATGGGCAGCTTCAGCAGCAGCAGCAGGTTTCTCAGTAGGATCAACTCCAACTGTAGGTTCAATTGCTGTTTGGAACGATGGCGGTTATGGTCATGTTGCAGTAGTTGTTGCGGTTGAAAGTTCAACTCGTATTCAAGTTATGGAAGCTAATTATAATGGTATTCAATCAATTGGAAACCATCGTGGTTGGTTTAACCCTACGGCAACTTATCAAGGTGCTGCCGTATATATCTACCCAAGATAAAATTTATAAGAGGACTATGTTCCTCTTTTTTTGTGCTTTAGGTTAGAAGGAATGAATTATTTATAATATTGTTTGAAAAAAAGCCTTAAAAACGGTAGAATAAGGAAGGACTAAATAGATGGAGGAAATCATGTCTTATTCTAATTTAAAGTTGTTTGCATTGTCATCAAACAAAGAATTAGCAGAAAAAGTTGCTGAAAATATTGGCATTAGTCTTGGAAAATCAACTGTCCGTCAGTTTTCTGATGGTGAGATTCAAGTCAATATTGAAGAATCAATTCGCGGACATCATGTTTTTATTTTGCAATCAACGAGCTCACCGGTCAATGATAATTTAATGGAAATTTTGATTATGGTGGACGCTTTAAAAAGAGCTAGTGCTGAGACAATTAATGTTGTTATGCCGTATTATGGTTACGCTCGTCAGGATCGTAAAGCACGTTCACGTGAGCCTATCACTTCAAAATTAGTTGCAGACATGTTAGAGGTTGCTGGTGTGGATCGTTTATTAACGGTAGATCTTCATGCAGCACAAATTCAAGGTTTTTTTGATATTCCTGTTGATCATTTAATGGGAGCTCCTCTTATTGCCGATTACTTTGATCGTCATGGTCTAGTAGGAGATGATGTTGTTGTTGTTAGTCCAGATCACGGTGGTGTTACACGTGCGCGTAAGTTAGCACAATTCTTGCATACCCCTATTGCTATTATTGATAAGCGTCGTAGTGTTGATAAGATGAATACGAGTGAAGTAATGAACATTATTGGTAATGTTGAAGGAAAGACTTGTATTTTGATTGATGACATGATTGATACGGCTGGTACCATTTGCCATGCAGCAGATGCTTTAGCAGAGGCAGGGGCTACCTGCGTATATGCCTCATGTACACATCCAGTTTTGTCAGGACCTGCCTTAGATAATATTCAAAATTCAGCTATTGAAAAATTAGTTGTTTTAGATACTATCTATCTTTCTGAAGAACGTCTGATTGATAAGATTGAACAAATTTCTATTGCTGAATTGATTGGTGATGCTATTGTTCGTATTCATGAAAAACGTCCTTTATCCCCATTATTTGAATTATCAACTAAAAAATAAATTGATTATATAGAAGGGTCTTTTAATGAGATCCTTTTTTATATGCTAATGTTTCAAAGTAAGGTCTATTAGTCATAGGTCCAGATAAGGTTGGGGACAAAATTGCTGAGATCCTTATTTTGAGGGCTACTGAAGGTACTGGAACTGATGGAGTCTCAAAGTAAGTACCAGGTAGTTGGAATTTCAGATGGATCAAACTCTTTTTAGGGGGAATTGTTACAAACATAGAGGGCTTTAGAAGGGGACAAGTAGTATAGTTGGAAGTTGACACTTGTTTCTTAGATGGTGAGATGCCTCATGACCTTTTAAAGACTGTGGAAGGGTCTTTACTAATCTTGGTAGCAATTGGGTAGGCTGTATTTCTTTGTTCAATTCCTACTTGAATATTGGTATGATTTGATAGAGTTAGGTGTTTGTTTTTCATTATTAAGTACTAAATTTTTCCCAGATTAAGTTCCATCTTATTTTCTCGTCTCGGACGAACTTCTAGATTTAGGAGAAAACTAGGACTTACTTTGAGCATTAACTATTCTTTTTATATGATGATTTTTCTTCATGGAGACTGTGCAATATTTCAGAATTTTTTGTATAATAATAGTATTATATTCAAAAAGGAGTCGAACAATGGATGTTAGTCAACGCTATAATCATAATTTAGATAAGCTGGAGATTTCTTTGATTCGTCAATTTGATCAATCCATTTCAGGAATTCCTGGGATGCTTCGAATGACTTTGGGCGAGCCCGATTTCCCGACTCCTCAACATGTTAAAGAGGCTGCAAAGAGAGCTATAGATGAAGATAAGAGTTACTATACTGGAATGGCTGGTCTTTTAGAGCTTCGTCAAGCAGCAGCTAATTTTGTTAAAGAAAAATACAATTTAACTTATGATCCAGAATCGGAAATTTTAACAACGATTGGTGCTACTGAGGCTATTTCAGCTAGTCTTGCAGCTATTTTAGAGCCAGGTGATAGTGTGTTATTTCCTGGTCCTGGTTTTCCTATCTATGAAGCTCTTACAAAAATGTACGGTGGAGACTTTATTGAATTAGATACATCTAAAACGGACTTTGTTTTGAGCCCTGAGGCTCTTGAAGAAGCCATTATTGCGCAAGGAGATAAGTTGAAGGTTGTTGTTCTTAATTCCCCAGCCAATCCAACAGGCGTTGTTTATACACGTGAACAAATCAAAGCTCTAGCTGCTGTGATTCGCAAGTATCCTATCTATGTGATTTCGGATGAGGTTTACTCAGAGATCACTTATACAGAAGAAGGTCATGTATCAATTGGAGAGTATCTTCCAGAGCAAACAATTGTCATCAATGGTCTCTCTAAGTCTCATGCGATGACGGGATGGCGTTTAGGTTTTATTTTTGCTAATAAGATATTGTGCGCTCAATTAGTTAAAAGTCATCAGTATTTAGTAACTTCAGCAACAACTATCACTCAGTACGCTGCTCTAGAGGCTTTGACAAATGGTAAAGATGACGCTCTACCGATGCGTGATGAGTATCGTAAGCGTCGTGATGTTATTGCGACTGCTTTAACAGAGCTTGGGTTTGATGTTGTCAGTCCTGACGGAGCTTTCTATATTTGGGCAAAAATTCCTGGTGAAGCTGGTAAAGACTCTTATGCTTTTCTTGAAAAACTGGCTCATGAAAAAGCTGTTGCGTTAATCCCAGGAATTGCTTTTGGTCCTTATGGTGAAGGCTATTTACGCATTTCTTACGCAGCAAGTATGGCCGTTATTCAAGAAGCAATGAAACGTTTGAAGGAATTTATGACAAGTAATGATTAGTAAGGATGCTAGAGGAATCGTCCTATATAACCGAGATTTTCGTGAATCAGATAAATTGGTTAAAATTTTTACTGAAACTGATGGCAAACGGATGTTTTTTGTGAAGCATGCAGGAAAATCTAAATTAACTGCCGTTATTCAGCCGCTAACAGTGGCTGATTTTCTTCTGAAATTAAATGATAATGGTCTATCTTATATTGATGATTTTAGAGAAGTAAGAACTTATCAGTCTATCAATGAAGATTTATTTAAGTTATCTTATGCGACCTATATTATGGCATTAGCTGATGCAGCGATACCAGATAACCAGGTAGATGCTCCGTTATTTGCTTTTTTAGAAAAAACCTTAAGCTTAATGGATGAAGGTTTAGATTATGAAGTTTTAACCTTAATTTTTGAGATTCAAATTTTGGAGCGCTTTGGTGTTCAGCTAAACTTTCATGAGTGTGCTTTTTGTCATCGTGTTGGTTTGCCTTTTGATTTTTCTTTTCGTTACTCAGGGTTGCTTTGTCCGGAGCATTATGACAAGGATGATAAGCGTTCTTACCTTGACCCCAATGTTCCTTTCTTGTTAGATCGTTTTCAGTCTGTCTCTTTTGATGATTTAAGAAGTATCTCACTCAAGGATGATATGAAAGCTAAGTTGCGACAGTTTATTGATGCTGTTTATGAAGATTATGTTGGTTTACACTTGAAAAGCAAAAAATTTATCGATGATTTGGCTAAGTGGGGCGACATCATGAAATAGGACTTTGTGGGAGAGGCTGAAAATCAATGGAAAACATGCTATAATAGAAGGCATTCAGGTAAAAGCTCTGCTATTTTCCAAAAGAAAAGGAAGTAATGAGGTAAAATCATGAAACGTATTGCAGTTGATGCTATGGGTGGTGATTATGCGCCTAAGGCGATTGTTGAAGGTGTTAATCGTGCTATCCAAGATTTTTCAGATATTGAGATCCAACTTTATGGTGATGAGGCAAAGATTCGTGAGCATCTGACTGCTAGTGAGCGTGTTACGATTGTTCATACCAATGAAAAAATAAATTCAGATGATGAGCCGGCTAAGGCTATTCGTCGGAAAAAAGATGCTTCAATGGTCCTAGCAGCTCGAGCTGTTAAGGATGGGGAAGCCCATGCGATGATGTCTGCTGGAAATACAGGGGCTCTTCTGGCTGCGGGTCTTTTTGTGGTTGGTCGTATCAAGGGTGTTGATCGTCCTGGTCTGATGTCTACTTTACCAACTAGAGATGGTAAGGGATTTGATATGTTGGATTTGGGAGCCAATGCCGAAAATACACCGGCTCATTTGCTACAATATGCCATTTTGGGTTCTTTTTATGCTAAGAATGTTCGTGGAATCGCTAAACCTCATGTCGGTCTTTTGAATAATGGAACAGAGGCAACTAAGGGTGATTCTCTTCATAAGGAAGCATATGATTTGTTGACTCAAGAGGCGTCTATTCACTTTGTGGGTAATGTCGAAGCGCGTGATTTGATGAATGGTGTAGCAGATGTGGTTGTTACAGATGGTTTTACAGGCAATGCGGTTCTTAAAGCGATTGAAGGAACGGCTATTAATCTTATGGGGAGTTTGAAATCTGCAATAAAATCAGGTGGTTTCAAAGCTAAAATTGGTGCCTTATTCTTGAAAGATAGTTTGTATCAATTGAAAGATACCATGGATTATTCATCAGCTGGTGGGGCTGTTCTGTTTGGATTAAAAGCACCTGTGGTTAAATCTCATGGTTCAAGTGATGAGAGGGCTGTTTACTATACTATCAAGCAAATCAGAACTATGTTAGAAACTGATGTTGTTAATCAACTGGTCGAAACATTTACTAAGGAGGAAAATCATGACTAAGGAAACTATCTATGAAACCGTCGTAAAAGTAATTCGTCAGCAACGACATGAGGATGATTTGCCGGTTACACCAGAAATGAGTCTACGGGATGACTTGGGAGTTGATTCGATTGAGTTGATGGAATTTGTCATTGCTCTTGAAGATGAGTTTAACATTAATATTCCGGATGAAGATGTTGACCAAATGGTTAGGATGAGTGATTTACTGACTTATTTGGATAAGAAAGTTAATAAATAATTTTGATAAACCACTAGCTAAGGCTGGTGGTTTTTAAAACGATTTGTTTTTCATATATACCATAAAATGTTCGTTTTTTAAACACAATATTAAAGTATTTGCTATGAATAACTGAAAAATGTTTGGTATTTGATTTTTCATATGTTATACTTTAGACAAGTAATAGGAAAGGCGAATATTATAATGAAAAAGCAACTGATTTATTCAGGAAAAGCTAAGGATATCTACGCGACTGAAGACGAAAATGTGATTATGTCCGTGTATAAGGACCAAGCAACCATGCTCAATGGGGCTCGTAAGGAGACGATTGATGGTAAGGGTGTATTGAATAATCAGATTTCGTCTTTTATTTTCGAGAAATTGAATGCGGCAGGTGTCAAAACGCATTTTATTAAACAAGTGTCTGACAGAGAACAATTGAATAAAAAGGTTGACATTATTCCTTTGGAAGTTGTTTTGCGTAATGTGACGGCTGGTTCCTTTTCAAAACGTTTTGGTGTAGATGAAGGACTAGCTTTAAATAGACCAATTGTGGAATTCTATTATAAAAAAGATGAGTTGGATGATCCATTCATTAATGATGAACATGTTCAGTTTTTAGATATTGCTTCAGAAGAAGAAATTGCTTACCTTAAAGAGGAGACACGTCGTATCAATGCGCTTTTGAAAGACTGGTTTGAGAAAATTGGTCTCACATTGATTGATTTCAAGTTGGAATTTGGTAAGGATGTTGAGGGAAATATTATCTTGGCAGATGAATTTTCGCCGGATAACTGTCGTCTTTGGGATGCGGATGGTAATCATATGGATAAGGATGTTTTCCGTAGAGACCTTGGTAGTTTGACAGGTGTTTACCAAGTTGTTTTGGAAAAATTGAAAGAGTTGGATTAAGAAAAGAAGGGAATTGCACCCGTCTGACAAGTGAAGGAGGCTATAGTCTGGGTGGCTATATCAAACGATAGCTTCGAATTTTGGGGCTATCGAGCTAAGAAAGTCTATTAGACTTTCTTACTCCTATTTTTCAGTCACTTGTTTGTCGGACTTGGTATCTTAGTGATGGATAAACGTATTTTTGTTGAGAAAAAGGAAGATTTTGGGATTAAATCTCAGTCTTTAGTGAAAGAATTAAAACACAATCTGCAATTGAAGACCTTGTCTGATTTACGCATTGTGCAGGTTTACGATGTCTTTGGTTTGGAAGAAAACTTGTTTGAAGCAGCTGAAAAACATATCTTCTCTGAACAGGTGACAGATCTTGTTTTGGCAGAGGAGACCATTGTTTCTGACTTAGACCAGTACGCTTTCTTTGCCATTGAAAGCTTGCCTGGTCAATTTGACCAACGTGCGGCTAGTTCACAAGAAGCTTTGCTCTTACTAGGTGCTGCTTCTGAAGTGACGGTTAATACGGCTCAACTTTACTTGGTCAACCAAGATATTGACAGCGCTGAATTGGATGCTGTTAAAAACTATTTGCTTAATCCAGTTGATTCTCGTTTTAAAGCGATTGAAACAGGGATTGAACGCCATTCTTTCTCAGAATCAGACAAGACCATTCCTAACCTTGATTTCTTTGAAACTTATGGGGCAGAAGAATTTACAGCTTACAAGGCAGAGCAAGGTTTGGCCATGGAAGTGGATGATTTGCTTTTTATCCAAGATTACTTTAAATCTATCGGGCGCGTGCCGACTGAAACAGAATTGAAGGTATTGGATACCTACTGGTCAGATCACTGCCGTCACACGACTTTCGAGACTGAATTGAAAAACATCGATTTTTCAGCATCAAAATTCCAAAAACAATTACAGGCGACTTATGATAAATATGTAGCTATGCGAGATGAGTTGGGGCGTTCAGAAAAACCACAAACACTGATGGATATGGCAACCATTTTCGGTCGCTATGAGCGTGCTAATGGTCGTTTGGATGATATGGAACTATCGGATGAAATCAATGCTTGCTCAGTTGAAATTGAAGTAGATGTCAATGGTGTTAAAGAACCATGGCTTCTCATGTTTAAAAACGAAACCCATAACCATCCGACCGAAATTGAACCATTTGGTGGGGCGGCGACTTGTATCGGTGGTGCCATTCGTGACCCATTGTCAGGGCGTTCTTTTGTCTACCAAGCAATGCGTATTTCTGGTGCAGGTGATATCACAGCACCAATCGACCAAACGCGTGCTGGTAAATTGCCACAACAAGTGATTTCAAAAACAGCTGCCCATGGTTATTCTTCTTACGGAAACCAAATCGGTCTAGCAACCACTTATGTGAAAGAATATTTCCACCCTGGATTTGTTGCTAAACGCATGGAGCTCGGTGCGGTTGTCGGTGCGGCTCCTAAGGAAAATATAATCCGTGAAAAACCAGAAGCAGGCGATGTGGTTATTCTCCTTGGTGGGAAAACCGGTCGTGATGGTGTCGGTGGTGCAACAGGTTCTTCTAAAGTTCAGACAGTAGAATCCGTTGAAACTGCTGGTGCAGAAGTTCAAAAAGGGAATGCCATTGAAGAACGTAAAATTCAACGTCTTTTTCGCAATGGTCATGTGACACGTCTCATCAAAAAATCTAATGACTTTGGAGCCGGTGGCGTTTGTGTTGCTATCGGAGAATTAGCTGACGGTCTTGAAATTGATTTGGACAAGATTCCTCTCAAATACCAAGGACTTAACGGAACTGAAATTGCCATTTCAGAATCACAAGAACGCATGGCTGTTGTTGTTCGTCCTAAAGATGTGGATGCCTTTGTGGCAGAAGCCAACAAAGAAAATATAGATGCGGTAGTGGTAGCGACAGTTACTGAAAAAGCTAATCTAGTCATGACTTGGAATGGTCAAACCATTGTCAATATCGAGCGTTCATTCCTTGATACCAATGGTGTACGCGTGGTGGTTGATGCCAAAGTCGTTGACAGTGCTGTTGCATTGCCAGAAGCATGTCAAACGTCAGCTGAGACCCTTGAGAAAGACACACAAGCTGTTCTTGCTGATTTAAACCATGCCTCTCAAAAAGGCTTGCAAACGATTTTTGATTCTTCTGTTGGTCGTTCAACAGTTAACCATCCTCTTGGAGGTCGTTACCAATTGACGCCGACTGAAGCTTCTGTTCAAAAATTGCCAGTCCAAGATGGGGTGACGCATACAGCTTCTGTCATGGCGCAAGGTTACCATCCCTATCTAGCAGAATGGTCTCCATACCACGGTGCTGCTTATGCGGTGATTGAAGCGACAGCTCGTTTGGTTGCTGCGGGTGCCAACTGGTCTAAAGCCCGTTTCTCTTATCAAGAATACTTCCAACGTATGGACAAGCAAGCTGAGCGTTTTGGTCAACCAGTTGCTGCCTTGCTGGGTTCAGTAGAAGCGCAACTTCAACTTGGTTTGCCATCTATCGGCGGTAAAGACTCTATGTCTGGAACTTTTGAAGAATTAACTGTTCCGCCAACCTTGGTGGCCTTTGGGGTAACGACAGTAGACAGTCGCAAGGTACTCTCACCAGAGTTTAAAGTCGCGGGTGAACATATCTACTATCTCCCAGGACAAGCCCTTAGCCAAGATATTGACTTTGACTTGATTAAATCAAACTTTGAAACCTTTGCTGCTATCCAAGATAAACATGTCATCACGTCGGCATCAGCTGTCAAATACGGTGGTCTGGTTGAAAGTTTGGCATTGGCAACTTTTGGCAACCGTATCGGTGCTTTTATAGACATATCAGAGCTTGACAATAGCTTGACAGGTCAATTGGGTGGTTTTATCTTTACGTCACAAGATGAGATTGCTGACGCTATCAAAATTGGTGAAACTAGCGATGAGTTTACGCTTCTTGTCAATGGTGTCAAGATGGATGGACACGCTCTTCTAACAGCCTTTGAAGGTCAATTAGAAAAGGTTTACCCAACAACCTTTGAGCAAGAAACGAAGATGGAAGCCGTACCGGAAGTAGTGACAGAAACTGTCGCTAAAGCTAAAGAAACTGTTGAACAGCCTTTGGTTTACATCCCAGTCTTCCCTGGTACTAACTCTGAATATGACTCTGCTAAGGCTTTTGAACAAGCTGGTGCCAAAGTAAACTTGGTACCATTTGTGACTTTGGATGAAGCAGCGATTGTCAAAGCGGTTGACACTATGGTTGACAATATTAGCAAGTCTAATATCATCTTCTTTGCAGGTGGTTTCTCAGCTGCAGATGAACCAGATGGTTCAGCTAAATTTATCGTCAATATCTTGCTCAATCAAAAAGTTCGCTCTGCGATTGACAGCTTTATTGAAAAGGGTGGTCTCATCATCGGTATCTGTAATGGATTCCAAGCCTTGGTTAAATCTGGCTTGCTTCCATATGGTAACTTCGAGGAGGCTCATGCATCAAGCCCAACCCTTTTCTACAATGACGCCAATCAACACGTGGCCAAAATGGTCGAAACACGTATCGCTAATACCAACTCACCATGGTTGGCTAACGTAGCTGTCGGCGATGTGCACGCGATTCCAGTATCACACGGTGAAGGGAAGTTCGTCGTGTCAGATGAGGAATTTGCAGAGCTCCGTGACAATGGTCAAATCTGGAGTCAATATGTGGACTTTGATGGTAAACCAAGCATGGATAGTAAGTACAATCCGAATGGTTCGCTTCACGCCATTGAAGGTATTACAAGTCAAAATGGTCAAATCATCGGTAAGATGGGTCACTCTGAGCGCTGGGAAGATGGGCTTTTCCAAAATATCCCTGGCAATAAAGATCAAGGTCTTTTTGCAGCAGCGGTTGGCTATTTTACAGGAAAATAATTAGGTAACGAACATGTACGAAACAAAATCTCTCAATGAAGAATGTGGTGTTTTTGGAATTTGGGGTCACTCTCAAGCTTCTCAAGTCACTTACTTCGGGCTTCACAGTCTTCAACACCGTGGTCAAGAAGGGGCAGGGATTGTGTCTAATGATAATGGCACTTTAAAAGGACATCGTGACACAGGTCTTTTGTCGGAAGTATTTAAAAATCCTGCCGATTTGGAAGGTTTAACAGGAAATGCAGCTATCGGTCACGTGCGCTATGCAACGGCCGGTTCAGCTGACATCCGTAATATCCAACCTTTCTTATACAAATTTCATGATGGGCAATTTGGTCTTTGCCATAATGGGAATTTGACCAATGCTATTTCACTTCGAAAAGAATTGGAAAAACAAGGGGCTATTTTTAACGCGTCTTCGGATACTGAAATCCTCATGCATCTCATTCGTCGCAGTCATAATCCAAGCTTTATGGGTAAGGTTAAGGAAGCTCTCTCTACTGTTAAAGGTGGTTTTGCCTATCTCTTGCTGACGGAAGATCGTCTGATTGCAGCGCTTGACCCCAATGCCTTTCGTCCACTTTCTATTGGTCAAATGCAAAATGGTGCCTGGGTTATTTCCTCAGAAACCTGTGCCTTTGAAGTGGTTGGTGCTAAGTGGGTACGTGATGTCGAGCCTGGTGAAGTGATTGTCATTGATGATGAGGGTATTCACTACGATACCTATACAGATGACACTCAGCTAGCGATCTGTTCGATGGAGTATGTCTACTTTGCTCGTCCTGACTCAACCATTCGCGGTGTCAATGTCCATACTGCTCGTAAGAATATGGGGAAAAGGCTGGCGCAAGAATTCAAGTATGAGGCTGATATTGTTGTTGGAGTGCCAAATTCCTCACTTAGTGCTGCTATGGGCTTCGCTGAAGAATCTGGTTTACCCAACGAGATGGGTTTGGTCAAAAATCAATATACCCAACGAACCTTTATCCAACCTACTCAGGAGCTGCGTGAGCAAGGTGTTCGCATGAAGCTCTCAGCGGTTTCTGGTGTTGTCAAGGATAAGCGCGTGGTGATGATTGATGATTCGATTGTGCGCGGAACAACTTCTCGCCGTATTGTCCAATTACTTCGTGAAGCAGGAGCTAAGGAAGTGCATGTAGCTATTGGTAGTCCTGAACTTAAGTATCCATGTTTCTATGGCATTGATATTCAAACCCGTCGGGAGCTGATTTCAGCCAATCATTCAGCTGAGGAAGTTTGCGACATTATTGGTGCCGATAGTCTAACCTACCTCTCATTGGATGGAATGATTGAATCCATCGGATTAGAAACAGATGCTCCTAATGGCGGTCTCTGTGTAGCTTATTTTGATGGTAAATACCCAACGCCCCTTTACGATTACGAAGAAGAATATTTACGTAGTTTGGAAGAGCAGACAAGCTTTTATATTGAGAAGGTCAAGTAAAGGATTGTCAGTCAGTGACAGAAAAGTGACAAGGTTGACAGCATTGTCAAGAACAGATAGGAGAAAAAGATGACAGAAAACATGAATGTTTACGCTCTACGTTTCATTACTGACGAAAAGCTAAAGCATTATCAGTAGACGTTTTGCCCTAGTAGATAAAAGCTAGAGACCTGATACTCAACAAAAATCAAAAATAGACTAGACGATGAAATCGTAGATAGAACTGGTGTTCATCAAGGCAAGTCAACGACGTTTAGTTTTGATTTTTAAAGAGTCTGACTAGGTATTTTCCTTCAAGAATAGGTCTTGTCGGAAATATTGGCGCACTCTCTAAACGAAATAAATTAATAATAAGATAAGGAAATATACTATGTCTAAAAATGCTTATGCACAATCAGGTGTGGACGTCGAAGCTGGTTATGAAGTCGTTGAACGTATCAAAAAACATGTGGCGCGTACAGAACGTGCAGGTGTAATGGGAGCTCTTGGTGGCTTTGGTGGCATGTTTGATTTGAGTCAAACAGGTGTCAAAGAGCCCGTTCTTATTTCAGGAACAGATGGTGTCGGCACCAAGCTCATGCTAGCTATCAAGTATGACAAGCACGATACCATTGGTCAGGACTGTGTGGCTATGTGTGTCAATGATATCATTGCAGCAGGTGCTGAACCCCTTTACTTCCTTGACTATATCGCGACAGGAAAAAATGAACCGGCTAAGTTGGAGCAAGTTGTTGCCGGTGTTGCAGAAGGTTGTGTTCAAGCAGGTGCTGCTCTTATCGGTGGTGAAACTGCTGAAATGCCTGGCATGTACGGCGAAGACGACTATGATTTAGCCGGTTTTGCGGTTGGTATTGCGGAGAAATCTCAAATTCTTGATGGGTCAAAAGTTGCGGAGGGAGATGTTCTCTTAGGGCTCGCATCAAGCGGAATTCATTCCAATGGTTATTCCTTGGTACGTCGCGTCTTTGCTGACTACACAGGTGAGGAAGAATTACCAGAATTAGAAGGTAAAAAACTCAAAGAAGCCCTTCTTGAGCCAACCCGTATCTATGTCAAACAAGTTTTGCCATTGGTCAAAGAAAATCTTGTCAATGGGATTGCCCACATCACTGGTGGTGGCTTTGTTGAAAATGTTCCACGTATGTTTGCAGATGATTTGGCAGCAGACATTGAGGAAAATAAACTTCCTGTCTTGCCAATTTTCAAAGCTTTGGAAAAATATGGCGACATCAAACATGAGGAAATGTTTGAAATCTTCAACATGGGAATTGGTCTCATGATGGCTGTTAGGCCTGAAAATATCGATAAGGTCAAAGCTTTGGTAGACGAAGAGGTGTACGATCTGGGCCGTATCGTCAAAAAACAAAATCAGAGTGTGGTCATCAAATGAAAAGAATAGCCGTTTTTGCCAGTGGTTCTGGCTCTAACTTTCAAGTCATTGCCGAGAATTTTCCAGTGGTATTTGTCTTTTCAGACCATCGCGATGCTTATGTGCTAGAACGCGCTCAAAATCTAGACGTCGCAAGCTATGCTTTTGAGTTGAAAGAGTTTGATAATAAAGCGGCCTATGAAAAAGCGCTTGTCGACTTGTTAGATGAACATCAGATTGACTTGGTCTGCTTGGCAGGCTACATGAAAATCGTGGGACCGACTTTACTAGCAGCTTACGAGGGGCGCATCATCAACATCCATCCGGCTTACTTGTCAGAGTTTCCTGGTGCACATGGCATTCAAGATGCTTGGGATGCTGGTGTGGCAGAGTCTGGCGTGACCATTCATTATGTGGATTCAGGTGTTGACACTGGAAAAATTATCCATCAAGTGCGGGTGCCACGATTGGAAACTGACACCATCGAAACCTTTGAAACCCGCATTCACGAAGCAGAATACAAACTCTATCCTCAGGTCTTGAAAGAGTTGGGAGTAACAGAAAGGTAGAAAAACATGTTAAAGAAAATTGTGTTATTTATCATCATTTTTGTATTAGTAACTTTTCTCATCAATTCTATCATTTTGGTAAAGCTAGACAATCCTGTACGTCTGACCCTTGCTTATGGGATTGCCTTGATTGTTTCAGGTTTTAGTGTGACTCGGGTAAAATAAGGTTAAAAACGAAAAATAAGGAGAAATCATGACAAAACGAGCGTTAATCTCGGTATCTGATAAAGCGGGCATTGTGGAATTTGCCCAAGAATTGACAAGTCTTGGTTGGGAGATTATCTCAACAGGTGGGACTAAGACAACACTTGATGCGGCTGGCATCACAACCATTGCTATCGACGATGTAACTGGTTTTCCAGAAATGATGGATGGTCGTGTCAAGACTCTTCATCCTAATATTCATGGCGGACTTTTGGCTCGTCGTGATCTTGACAGTCACTTGGATGCAGCCAAAGACAACAACATCGAGCTCATCGATATGGTAGTGGTTAACCTCTATCCCTTCAAAGAGACGATTTTGCGTCTAGATGTGACCTATGATTTAGCGGTGGAAAACATCGATATCGGAGGCCCTTCTATGCTTCGTTCGGCTGCGAAAAACCATGCTAGTGTTACAGTTGTGGTGGACCCAGCGGACTATGCGACTGTTTTGGAAGAATTCAAAGCAGCTGGTGATACCTCTTACGAAACGCGTCAAGCTTTGGCAGCTAAAGTTTTTCGTCATACAGCAGCCTATGATGCTCTGATTGCGGAATACTTCACCGCCCAAGTTGGCGAAGAAAAACCAGAAAAACTTACGCTAACTTACGACCTCAAACAAGCCATGCGTTATGGGGAAAACCCTCAGCAGGATGCGGATTTCTACCAAAAAGCCATTCCAACAGATTACTCTATCGCTTCCGCTAAACAGCTTAATGGTAAAGAGTTATCTTTCAATAATATTCGCGATGCTGATGCAGCTATCCGTATCATCCGTGATTTCAAAGACCGTCCGACCGTTGTGGCGCTTAAACACATAAACCCATGCGGCATCGGGCAGGCTGATGATATTGAAACAGCTTGGGACTACGCTTATGAAGCTGATTCTGTCTCTATATTCGGTGGAATTGTGGTCCTTAACCGTGAAGTGGATGCTGCGACAGCTGAGAAGATGCACCCTATCTTCCTTGAAATCATCATCGCACCGTCTTATTCTGACGAAGCGCTAGCTATTTTGACCAATAAAAAGAAAAACCTTCGTATCTTAGAGTTGCCATTTGATGCGCAAGACCAGAGTGAAGTCGAAGCAGAATACACAGGCGTTGTCGGTGGTCTCTTGGTGCAAAATCAAGATGTTATCGAGGAAAAAACAACTGACTGGCAAGTGGTGACAGACCGTCAACCATCTGTGCAAGAAGCAACAGCCCTTGAATTCGCTTGGAAGGCGATTAAATATGTCAAATCAAACGGAATTTTAATTGCTAATGACCACATGACCCTTGGTGTCGGCCCGGGCCAAACCAACCGTGTGGCATCTGTTCGTATCGCTATTGACCAAGCTAAAAACCGTCTTGATGGTGCCGTTTTGGCTTCAGATGCTTTCTTCCCATTTGCGGACAATATCGAAGAGATCGCTGCCGCAGGGATCAAGGCTATCATCCAACCGGGTGGCTCAGTTCGTGACCAAGACTCAATTGATGCAGCTAATAAACACGGTATCACAATGGTCTTCACAGGCGTAAGACATTTTAGACACTGATGTTAAGGCCAGTGAAAAGTTCTTATGTGTCAATGAATAGTGTTAAAGCAGTTGACAAATGAGTAAACCATCTATAATTTTAAAAAAATAATGACAATGAGCTGTCAAAAGAGATTGCCTATGAAGTTAACGGACTGATTGACAATAAAAGCTAGCTCTTGTCGTTTTTGCTAGTATTTTAGATTATCTTTTTTTAGAGTTTCTTCCTATTTATATAACGTCATCTGAGATAAGGAACAAATAGATTACATAGGAAGTGATTATTAGTAAGAGTCAATAAGAAGGTGACAAGGGTTTAAATATTAATCGAAAAATCTTGACATTGGTGACAATATATTTGTATTGAAGTCGGTGTCAAGGTTTATTTTTATGGTGCATAATCCTTTTATTTTTTGCAAGAATAGGATAGTGTTATGTAAGGTTAAAATTGAGGTTAGATATTAGAAGCAGAGAATTATTTGTTTTTTGAAAAAATTAATCAAATCCTAATAATAAAACAAACCTTTATAAGGAAAATCCATAAAATTTGTAGTGTTATTGTAAATAGCAAAATAAAATTTTAAATTATTTTGAAAAAAATATTTCTTTTTATTAAAAACGTGATATAATGACATTGATATTAAACTGGGGGAAATTATGAAAAAGTACACTAATCTAATTGTTTTACTGTCGATTTTGGCAGTTCTTATTGCTGGTTTTGGCTACATGACCTACACTTCTGGACGGTCTACTAAAGAAGATAAAAAAGAAACAATTGCTTCAAGTAAGAAACCTGAGTCTTTAGTTAATCAACACTTGCCAGAGTTTTCTATGAAAACGATATCTGGTGAAGTGGTTGACTCGTCTAAGTTTTCAGGTAAACCGATGCTTATTATGGAGTGGGCTAGTTGGTGTCCATATTGCCAAAAAACGTTACCAGTTGTTAATGAGCTTTATGGGAAATATAAAGATGACCTTCAGTTTGTTATGCTAAATGCTTTAGATGGCGAAAGAGAAACTGCAGAAAAAGCAAATAAGTATGTTAGTGAGAAGAAATATGATTTCACTTACTATTTTGATGAGAATCTAGCAGCGGCAGATAAGTTGAAAGTTGAAACTATTCCTACATTGATCTTTGTTGACGCAGATGGAAAAGTTCAAAAAGTTGGTGATTCAACACTAACTCAAGAAGAAATGGAAAAGACGATTCAATCGCTCTTATAAACTAAAATAGGAATTTAAATATTTATTATTAAGGAGATTATATGGACAACAAACAATTGAAAAAACTTGCAGTTGTATCTGCAATCACATTGTTTTCATCAACAATCTTGTCATCAACAAACTTCCAAAATGGCAAGTTACAACTCGGAACACCGGTTGTTTTAGCTGAAGACCCTCCAGTGGATGAAGATGTTCCAGATGCAAATGAGTTGAAAAAGATTACTGATGCAGAGGCGATATATAGCGATACTTTAGCGTTGCTTGAAGAAGAGAGTTACAGTGACGAAGCTAAAGAGTTTGCGAAATCAGATTTAGATACCATCGATCTCGCCAGTTTAAGAGCAATGAATTACACACGAGCTAAAAATATTGTTGCTCAAATTGATGCACTTTATGCAAAAATAAATGGAACAGACACAACTGCGGATCCCGAACCAAACCCACAACCAACTATTACCAAAGAAACAGAAGTTTTCCCGGTTGGAACCATTTATAGTGAGGATCCTAACTCAGAAGCAAACACTCAAACAGTCATTAGCGAAGGAACGCCAGGTGAGATCACTTATATTGTTACTGATGGTGTACGTGATCAAGGAACTGAAACAACCCCAATGGTACCTAGACGTGTATCAGTAGGAACAAAACCAACGGTAGTTACAGAAGAGATCCCTGCTCCAGCAGATATCGAAGAAAAAGATTCTGAATTAGAAGAAGGGCAACGCGTACTTAAGTCAGCTGGGACAAAAGGAAGTAGAACCACCACGACTACTTATTCTTTAAATCTTACTACAGGTGAGGCAGTAGCCAATACGCCAACGGTAGAAGAAACCCCAGGGACAGCTGCTGTTTATCGTGTGGGCACTAAGAAAGTCGCTCAACCACCAGTTGTAACGACACGTACAGAAGTCATTCCAGTGACAACAGTCTATACGGCAGATCCAACAAAAGAAGCTAATAGTCAAGAAGTAACCTTTGAAGGTACAGCTGGTGAGAAGACTTATACCACAACAGATGGTGTTGAAGATGATGGTGTAGTGACCAAAGTTATGCAGCCTAAGCAAGTAACTGTAGGCACAAAACCAACAGTTGTAACAGAGGCGCTTCCTGCTCCTACTGATATTGAGGAAGAAGATCCTACTTTAGAAGAAGGCAAACGCGAACTTAAGACCCCAGCGGTTGATGGTAGTCGAACAACAACGACAACTTACAGCTTAGACCCAGCAACAGGACTTGTAACAGCTAACGAGCCAGTTGTTGAAGAAACCCCAGGAACAGCTGCTGTTTACCGTGTGGGCACTAAGGAAGTTGCTCAGCCACCAGTTGTAACGACACGTACAGAAGTCATTCCCGTGACAACAGTCTACACGGAAGACCCAACAAAAGAAGCTAATAGCCAAGAAGTGACTTTTGAGGGTTCTGTAGGTGAGCGAACTTACACTACAACAGATGGTGTTGAAGATGATGGTGTAGTGACCAAAGTTATGCAGCCTAAGCAAGTAACTGTAGGCACAAAACCAACAGTTGTAACAGAGGCGCTTCCTGCTCCTGCTGATATTGAGGAAGAAGATCCTACTTTAGAAGAAGGTAAGCGTGAACTTAAGACCCCAGCGGTTGATGGTAGTCGAACAACAACGACAACTTACAGCTTAGACCCAGCAACAGGTCTTGTAACAGCTAACGAGCCAGTTGTTGAAGAAACCCCAGGAACAGCTGCTGTTTACCGTGTGGGCACTAAGGAAGTTGCTCAGCCACCAGTTGTAACGACACGTACAGAAGTCATTCCCGTGACAACAGTCTACACGGAAGACCCAACAAAAGAAGCTAATAGCCAAGAAGTGACTTTTGAGGGTTCTGTAGGTGAGCGAACTTACACTACAACAGATGGTGTTGAAGATGATGGTGTAGTGACCAAAGTTATGCAGCCTAAGCAAGTAACTGTAGGCACAAAACCAACAGTTGTAACAGAGGCGCTTCCTGCTCCTGCTGATATTGAGGAAGAAGATCCTACTTTAGAAGAAGGTAAGCGTGAACTTAAGACCCCAGCGGTTGATGGTAGTCGAACAACAACGACAACTTACAGCTTAGACCCAGCAACAGGTCTTGTAACAGCTAACGAGCCAGTTGTTGAGGAAACCCCAGGAACAGCTGCTGTTTATCGTGTAGGTCTTAAAAAATTAACACCTATTTCTGTACCTGAGATTAAAGAAGAGACAGAGACAGAAACAATCGGCTTTACAACAGAAAAACGCGAGAATCCAGACTTACCAAAAGGTGAAACACGTGTTATCCAAGCAGGAAAAGATGGTGCTCGTACGATTACCTATCGTGTAACAACTGTCGATGGTATTGAGACTGGTCGTGTCGTCTTATCAGATGAGACATCCCCAGCTGTTGTTGAAATCATTGAAGTTGGTACAAAAGATATCGCTGGAACTCCTGTAGTTACAGAAGAGATGGTTACAGAAGCAATCGGCTTTACAACAGAAAAACGTGAGAACCCAGACTTACCAAAAGGTGAAACACGTGTTATCCAAGCAGGGAAAGATGGTGCTCGCACCATTACCTATCGTGTAATAACTGTTGATGGAATTGAAACAAGTCGCGTGGTAGTTTCAGATGAATCAGTAGCCCCAGTTGCTGAAATCATTGAAGTTGGAACCAAAGCTGTGTCATCAAGTGATGAAACTACTAACCAAAGTTCTACGAATGTGGCGACAACTACCAATCCTATTGTGACATCACAATTGACAAAAGTGATTAAAACTACAATTGTTAAGAAAGAATTGCCTAAGACAGGTGAACAACAGTCTATGCTAACTATGGTAGGAATTGCTTTATTAGGAATGGTAACGGCTATCTTTACTCTAGGTAAAAAGAAACCGAAAAATTAAAGTAAAAAAGAGAAATAAGTAATATTTTTGGAGAGAGAAATGCAAAGTGAAAAAACCAAGCGATCCTGGAAAGGTTTGCTAGGTTTCTTTGCGGTTATTGGGGTTGTAATAACCTTATTCATGTCGATATCGAGTGGCATGTTTGCGACCGCAGCGGAACTAGGAAACATTATTACAGGTGAGAACACGAGCACAAAAGCTACTCAAGACGGCTGTGCAATTAAGATTGAAACGACGGAAAAAGTCTCTTGGCAACTACCACGTCAACCGATTGATTTGGTTGTCATCCAAGATGCCAGTGGTTCATTTGAGCAGACAATGCCAAATATTAAAGAGGCATTGAAACGTGTTACTGAAACCACAACAGAAGAAGCTTATGATGAAAAGAATCCTAAGCTAGTCTTTACAGGTGATGCTTCAACAACTGACCGTGTTATGATTACCTCTTATGCAGGTATTGATGCATCGCGTCAGTATGATAATGCTACTAGAGATTACTATGGAAGAGTAACTGGAACAGATAGTAATTTTACAAATTTAGTAAGAGAAGTAAATCAAACTAGTGAATTGTATCGTTTTGATACAAATGGTAAAATGCTAAGTTCAACAGCAGAAATCAATGCTGAGGTTGATAAAATTAGGACAGGTGGAGGTACTCCAACAGTTCCTGCCATCGAAGATGCGATCAAGCAGTATGAAAATGTTAAAGGCGATATGGCTAACGGCCGTAAAACAGTTTTCTTGCTTGTAACAGATGGTATTGCTAATGCTTACCGTGACAATGGTAAGGTTTATATTGACCGAAGCATGTACCGTACTTACAATTTGATGAATGATTGGGGTACAGGTTCACGTATGCCAGAAGCTGCTCAAAACTATCTAGCCCGTGCCAAGGAATTGGAAGAGGCAGGTGTTAAACTTAAAGCTGCTGCTGGTGAAACAGGTAAAGTTGTTGTAGGTTTCTGGGAGGACAAAGCTAAACTCCAAGCATTTGATACAGGTTTTGGATACTTATACGCATATGATAATGCTTTTGGTACTCCGGGTAGCTATACTAATATAACTACTGGGGATAATCGTTCTATTCGAGAAGTCTTTACGACAGCGCTACAATCAGTAGCCTCTAAATCGGATGTTTTACCAACTGGTGAGGCGGCTGATTACTATGTTGAGGATACTAATATTGATCAATTTGCTGCGAAGATTTTAAAATCTATCACAGCTGCTATTACTAAAGAAGATGTTTCAGGAAACTTCACTGTTACCGAAGGTTACACAGTTGAATCTGTCACGATTAATGGCAAACAAGTAGTATCTGAAGTAACGGATGAAGAAAAGCAAGTTCGAGGAATTATTAAACAAGATGGACAAAATGTTACCATTACAGTTCCTGAAAGTGTCTTTAATCCAGGAAATAATGACTTCAACTATGAGTTGAAACGTACTGAAGAAGCAGAGTCTCTAGATGAAGCTGATGAAGTTGAACCACCAGAAAACTACGTACCAGAGAAGACAGAACGTGAAGTTGGTCAATTAGTTGGTACCTTTAAAGTTGGTGACTATGAAAGTGCGCAAATCGGTTCTTCCAAACCAACTAAAGTAGAAGTGACAGATCTTAAGTACTGTTACCCACGTGCTACTAAGGATGTTAAGGATCAAGATGCGACAAACGATACCAATGGTGACGATGGTAAGTCAGGTATCATTGCTGAAGATCCGTTGTTGAAAGCCGCAGGTATTTCACGTCAGACTTACGCGGCAACCCTTTCTGATCAAAGCGAACTATTCACTTATAGTATCCGCTATAACATGTATAACGCGCCTCTTGAAATGGATCGCAACGTTATGCTTGTTGATACTCTAGATTACCGTATCAACTATCAAGATGCTTATGTTACTGATGACATGGGTAACAAATTAAGCGACTTCAAAATCTCAACCAAAGAGATTACAGATGGTAACGGAAACCCTACAACCATTGTCTATGCAACAGTACCTAAGTTACCAGGTGAACAAAGTGAGACTGTTAATGAAGGAGAATACGGCGGTCATAAATTTAAAGTTTATAACCTTGTTGTGACAGCTAAAATCAAAGATGAATATACGTTTGAAAACAATGAGAACGTCTATAAATCTATGATGACTGACAATGGTGGTCTCGGGTTCTTGAACCAAGCACAGATTGTTTGGAATGGTAGCACAGCTGATCCACAAGACAAGGATGCTGAGTTGCGTCGTTCGAATGCGGTTTATGTGGTGCCACCGGTTAAGACAGATATTACGAAGAAAGTATCACAAAATCCTACTGTCGCTGGTACTGATCATCTTGAATTACCAACACGTTTAGATGACTACTACTATCAAATTAGTTCAACATGGCCTGGTTTGTTTGATAGCTATGTTATCGAAGATATCCTTGTTCCAGAATTGATGTCATTACATGATGTTGATAACGACGATAAAGTATTTGTTAATGGACAAGAAGCCCCTACTTTAACGCAGTATTTGAAGAAGGAAACAGTTGAAGTAAATGGCGAACAACGTGATCGTGTTTATTTCGAGTTAAAATCTGCTAATTTAAGCCGTCTACAACTTCGTCGTATTAATGCTGAGATTGAAAAACTCAACGAAGGTAATGACGGTCCTGCTAAGATTACATTGGGTATTAAAGCCCGTATTCGTGATAATGCTGTTTTAGCGAAATATGCAGATGCTAATGGTAAGATTCAAGTTCCAAATACTGCCAATGTTATTTTGAACAATGAATCTCAAACTTCTAATGAAGTTACAGTTAGTCCAAATTCACCAGCAGCGATTAAACGTATTAATGAAGAGAAGACAGAGCTCTTTACTACAGTTAATAAAGATGGTGAAGGCGAAGCCTTTAACTATGATGTTCAAGCAACCCTTCCAAATGATATCAATGATGCTACTGAATACTATATCAAGGACATCCTTGATGATCGTCTTGAGTTAGTTCCAAGTGATAATGCAGCAGATGCTGACAACGATGGTGTTTACATGGTTGGTACAGATGCAGAACACTTTACAACGGAAGTTAAGACAGAGGATGGCAAGCAAGTTGTCTATGCCCGCTTGAAAGAGTCTGCTTTTGACCAAGTAAAAGCGAATGATGTTATCCACCTTGTTATCCATGCTCGTATCAAAGCTGGAGCAACAGGTTCAATTGAAAATACAGCAACTGTTAACTACAACGGTAAACCAACACCACCAACACCACCGGTAGTTGTTACTCCTCCACCAACAGTGACTAAGACAGTAGAACCTACCGTTGAATCACGTGAAGCTAATCTCGAAAACGATCAAGTCCCTGCAGGTACTTATACTGCGAAAATTAACAAAGAGGGTGAAGACATTGAGTTAGCTGTCTGGAATGATCCTTATGTCTATAAAGTTAATTCCGTAGTACCTAAGGGTGCAACAACCTTTACGATTAAAGACGTCTTAATTCCAGAAATGGAAATTGTAGATGCCGTTTCAGATAAAAATCCACGTAAAGTGGAAATTGATGTTGATGGTACGAAAGAATCATTACCAGCTGATCAAATTAAGGTTGATAAATCAGATGTTAATAAGCAAACTATCTCAGTGACTCTAACTGAGGATCAAATTGCTAAATACGCTGATAAGGCAATTACTTTAACATTTACAGCTAAGTTTAAAACAGGTGCTTCATTGACTCAATACATTTCGAAAGAAAATGGATTGCCAAAAGCACCTAATACAGCAACAATCAAGATTAATGATAACCCTGAGGTTGAATCTAATACTGTTACTGTAACACCGCCTATTAACAAACCAGAAATTAAGAAGACGGTAAACAATAAATCACATGCTGATTTGAATGGACGTTATGAACTCTTTACTTATAAGGTTGAAACAAGCGTTCCTTACAATGCCAATGAATTTGTAATTACAGATACCTTGGAGCCAGTTCTTCATTTTATTTCAGATTTAAGTCGAGTAACTTTCAAGATCGGAGATAAGACTTATACAGGCGATGAGTTAGCTGAAATTATCAAGCTCGAAGAAAAAGAGATTGATGGTCAGAAACGTTCAGTTCTTACAGCGACTTTATCAGAGAAGCATATCAAAGGTAATGAAGCGAAACCAGTAGTAATTGAGTTCTTAGCGCAAGTAAATGATGAAGCTGACTTGAGTAAGTACCGTTATGTGAAAGAAAATCACTCTGAGCTTTATGGTACGGATGCTGATCATGCTGAGATCCCGAATGAGGCTTCTTACATTATCAATAATAATGTCAAAGAAGTTTCTAATAAGGTAACGGTAACACCACCAACTCCTACGCCATCTAACCTTGACAAGAAGATTGAAAATGTTTATGCAAAAGAAGATCCAAAACCTCTTGTTGAGCACTTAGATGTTGAAAATGGCAAAGATTACAACTATGTGATTGATGCGACACTTCCTTCAAATATCTTTGAGTATAAGTCATGGATGTTGGAAGATACATTAGACCCACGCCTTGAGTTATCTGATCAAGATGAACCAGTTATCATTGCTGTTCATCCAGATGGTGCACCAGCTTCAGCAGAAGATGAAGCGTACATCAAAGATCACTTTAACATTACTATAGAGGATGCTGAGGTAGACGGTAAGGCGACTAAGAAAGTCGTTGTTAAAGTTCCTGAAGATAAGATGAAGGAACTTCATGACAAGTATCACATTCGCTTATACATTCCAGCCCGTATCAAGGACGGAGTGACAGATACTAACATCCCTAATGATGCTATTAAGACAGGTATCAAACCAAATGGTGAGACTCATGTTGTTAAAACACCACCAGTAACGGTAACACCTCCACAAGAAGTGCCAACACCTAAGAAAACGGTTGATAATCAAGGGGAACTATCCTTAGCAACTCTTGAGCAAGAGTTTACTTATCGTGTTGCAGTAACTGTTCCTGAAAATACCGCGGGTATGAGCAAGTTTGAGCTCAGTGACGATCTCGAAGATATTTTGACCGTTACAGATACTGCTGTTACCATTGATGGTCAAGAGGATGAAAAAGTTAGCGTAACATCTACTAAAGATGCAAATGATGCTAATGGCAAAGTTGTTGCAGCACTTCCAGTTGATGAGATTGCTTCTTACAAAGGTAAAGAAATGATCTTGACTATTAAAGCCCGTATCAAGGATGGTGTATCTGCATCAGAATTGGCTAAATACGTTACAGCTACTAATCAAGATGGTTCAATTCCTAACAAGGCAACTCTGACTGTTGGCGATAAGCCAGAGCAGAAGAAGGACTCTAATGAAGTTCCAGTGACGCCTCCTGGTGAAGATCCAAATGTTTCTAAGAAGATTAATGAAACTGAAGACTCAGCAATTGTCTTGCCAGAAACAGATTACACTTATAACATCAAATCAACGCTTCCAAAAGATATTTCTACTTATAAGAAATTTGTCATTGTTGATGAAGTAGATTCACGCTTAGCTATCCAGGGTACACCTGTGATTAAAGGTGACGCAGCTGATTTCTTCACTGTGAAAGTGACTGGTCAAACAGTAACTGCTGAAATCACTGACTTTGCGAAAGCTAAGGCTTATGCTGGAGAAGCTGTCGAGCTTGTCATTACAGCACAAGTTAAGAAAGATGCAACTCTGGCTGAGGGCGAAGTAGGCATTCCTAACACTTCTAAAGTGACTTACCAAAATAAATCACATGAAGATGGGAAACCAGATAGTGAGACTCCATCAACGCCACCAGTAACTGTTACTCCACCGCCATTGACTAAGAAGATTAACGAAACACTTGATCACTTAGACACAGCGACGAAGACAGATTACACATACAACATCAAGACAACCCTTCCAAGCAACATTGGCGATTACAAGACCTTTGTGATCAATGATGACTTGGATAAGGATCTTGAAGTTCAAGGCACACCAGTGATGACAGGTGCTGCAGCTGACTTCTTCAAGGTCACTGTAGACGGTCAAAAGGTACGTGCTACGATTACTGACTTCGAAGCGGCGAAAGCCATGGCTGGTAAAGAAGTTGAACTTGTGATCACGTCACAAATTCGTGAGGGCGTAACGCGTCAAGCGATCCCTAACGAAGCTACCATCACTTACACGAATAAAGCTAAGGCAGATGGTACACCAGGTGACACAAGCACAACACCACCAACACCGCCAGTAACGGTAACGCCTCCAGGTGAGAACCCAACAGTTGATAAGAAGATTAACGGCAGCGATACTGAGGCAGTTATTCTTCCAGAAACAAACTTCACCTACAATGTTAAGTCAACACTCCCAGTTGACATCACAAGCTACAAGAAATTTGTGATTGTGGATAACTTGGATGAGAACTTGGCAATTCAAGGCACACCTGTTATCACAGGTGATGCGGCTAAATTCTTCGATGTAGCTGTCGATGGTCAAACCGTGACAGCGACAATGAAAGATATCAAAGACGCTAAAGATTTGGCTGGTCAAACCGTTGAGTTAGTCATCACAGCACAAGTGAAAGCAACAAGCACAGCTGCTAAGATTGACAATAAAGCGACAGTCCAATACCAAAACAAATCACACGTTGATGGTGAGCCAGATACAACCGTAGATACGCCACCAGTAACAGTTACTCCGCCGCCATTGACTAAGAAGATTAACGAAACACTTGATCACTTAGACACAGCGACGAAGACAGATTACACATACAACATCAAGACAACCCTTCCAAGCAACATTGGCGATTACAAGACCTTTGTGATCAATGATGACTTGGATAAGGATCTTGAAGTTCAAGGCACACCAGTGATGACAGGTGCTGCAGCTGACTTCTTCAAGGTCACTGTAGACGGTCAAAAGGTACGTGCTACGATTACTGACTTCGAAGCGGCGAAAGCAATGGCTGGTAAAGAAGTTGAACTTGTGATCACGTCACAAATTCGTGAGGGCGTAACGCGTCAAGCGATCCCTAACGAAGCTACCATCACTTACACGAATAAAGCTAAGGCAGATGGTACACCAGGTGACACAAGCACAACACCACCAACACCGCCGGTAACGGTAACCCCTCCAGGTGAGAACCCAACAGTTGATAAGAAGATTAACGGCAGCGATACTGAGGCAGTTATTCTTCCAGAAACAAACTTCACCTACAATGTTAAGTCAACACTCCCAGTTGACATCACAAGCTACAAGAAATTTGTGATTGTGGATAACTTGGATGAGAACTTGGCAATTCAAGGCACACCTGTTATCACAGGTGATGCGGCTAAATTCTTCGATGTAGCTGTCGATGGTCAAACCGTGACAGCGACAATGAAAGATATCAAAGACGCTAAAGATTTGGCTGGTCAAACCGTTGAGTTAGTCATCACAGCACAAGTGAAAGCAACAAGCACAGCTGCTAAGATTGACAATAAAGCGACAGTCCAATACCAAAACAAATCACACGTTGATGGTGAGCCAGATACAACCGTAGATACGCCACCAGTAACAGTTACTCCGCCGCCATTGACTAAGAAGATTAACGAAACACTTGATCACTTAGACACAGCGACGAAGACAGATTACACATACAACATCAAGACAACCCTTCCAAGCAACATTGGCGATTACAAGACCTTTGTGATCAATGATGACTTGGATAAGGATCTTGAAGTTCAAGGCACACCAGTGATGACAGGTGCTGCAGCTGACTTCTTCAAGGTCACTGTAGACGGTCAAAAGGTACGTGCTACGATTACTGACTTCGAAGCGGCGAAAGCAATGGCTGGTAAAGAAGTTGAACTTGTGATCACGTCACAAATTCGTGACGGCGTAACGCGTCAAGCGATCCCTAACGAAGCTACCATCACTTACACGAATAAAGCTAAGGCAGATGGTACACCAGGTGACACAAGCACAACACCACCAACACCGCCGGTAACGGTAACCCCTCCAGGTGAGAACCCAACAGTTGATAAGAAGATTAACGGCAGCGATACTGAGGCAGTTATTCTTCCAGAAACAAACTTCACCTACAATGTTAAGTCAACACTCCCAGTTGACATCACAAGCTACAAGAAATTTGTGATTGTGGATAACTTGGATGAGAACTTGGCAATTCAAGGCACACCTGTTATCACAGGTGATGCGGCTAAATTCTTCGATGTTAAGGTTGATGGTCAAACCGTGACAGCGACAATGAAAGATATCAAAGACGCTAAAGATTTGGCTGGTCAAACCGTTGAGTTAGTCATTACAGCACAAGTGAAAGCAACAAGCACAGCTGCTAAGATTGACAATAAAGCAACAGTCCAATACCAAAACAAATCACACGTTGATGGTGAGCCAGATACAACCGTAGATACGCCACCAGTAACAGTTACTCCGCCGCCATTGACTAAGAAGATTAACGAAACACTTGATCACTTAGACACAGCGACGAAGACAGATTACACATACAACATCAAGACAACCCTTCCAAGCAACATTGGCGATTACAAGACCTTTGTGATCAATGATGACTTGGATAAGGATCTTGAAGTTCAAGGCACACCAGTGATGACAGGTGCTGCAGCTGACTTCTTCAAGGTCACTGTAGACGGTCAAAAGGTACGTGCTACGATTACTGACTTCGAAGCGGCGAAAGCCATGGCTGGTAAAGAAGTTGAACTTGTGATCACGTCACAAATTCGTGAGGGCGTAACGCGTCAAGCGATCCCTAACGAAGCTACCATCACTTACACGAATAAAGCTAAGGCAGATGGTACACCAGGTGACACAAGCACAACACCACCAACACCGCCGGTAACGGTAACCCCTCCAGGTGAGAACCCAACAGTAGAGAAGAAAATCAATAAAGAGTTGACTGAGTTGGATATCGATACTGAAAAAGATTACGATTACAACATCACAACGACTCTTCCAGTTGACATCACAAGCTACAAGAAATTTGTGATTGTCGATGAGTTGGATAAAGACCTTGAAGTTCAAGGTACCCCAACTATCACAGGTGATGCGGCTAAATTCTTCGATGTTAAGGTTGATGGTCAAACCGTTACAGCGACAATGAAAGATTTCAAAGACGCTAAAGCGTTGGCTGGTAAACCAGTTGAACTTGTGATTACCTCACAAATTCGCGAAGGTGTGACACGTCAAGCAATTCCAAATACAACGAAAGTGACTTACCAAAACAAATCACACGTTGATGGTAAGCCTGATAGTGAAACGCCACCAACACCGCCGGTAACGGTAACCCCTCCAGGTGAGAACCCAACAGTTGAGAAGAAAATTAATAAAGAGTTGACTGAGTTGGATATCGATACTGAAAAAGATTACGATTACAACATTAAAACGACTCTTCCAGTTGACATCACAAGCTACAAGAAATTTGTGATTGTCGATGAGTTGGATAAAGACCTTGAAGTTCAAGGTACCCCAACTATCACAGGTGATGCGGCTAAATTCTTCGATGTTAAGGTCGATGGTCAAACCGTGACAGCGACAATGAAAGATTTCAAAGACGCTAAAGCGTTGGCTGGTAAACCAGTTGAACTTGTGATTACCTCACAAATTCGCGAAGGTGTGACACGTCAAGCAATTCCAAATACAACGAAAGTGACTTACCAAAATAAATCACACGTTGATGGTAAGCCTGATAGTGAAACACCACCAACACCGCCAGTAACGGTAACCCCTCCAGGTGAGAACCCAACAGTTGATAAGAAGATTAACGGCAGCGATACTGAGGCAGTTATTCTTCCAGAAACAAACTTCACCTACAATGTTAAGTCAACACTCCCAGTTGACATCACAAGCTACAAGAAATTTGTGATTGTGGATAACTTGGATGAGAACTTGGCAATTCAAGGCACACCTGTTATCACAGGTGATGCGGCTAAATTCTTCGATGTAGCTGTCGATGGTCAAACCGTGACAGCGACAATGAAAGATATCAAAGACGCTAAAGATTTGGCTGGTCAAACCGTTGAGTTAGTCATCACAGCACAAGTGAAAGCAACAAGCACAGCTGCTAAGATTGACAATAAAGCGACAGTCCAATACCAAAACAAATCACACGTTGATGGTGAGCCAGATACAACCGTAGATACGCCACCAGTAACAGTTACTCCGCCGCCATTGACTAAGAAGATTAACGAAACACTTGATCACTTAGACACAGCGACGAAGACAGATTACACATACAACATCAAGACAACCCTTCCAAGCAACATTGGCGATTACAAGACCTTTGTGATCAATGATGACTTGGATAAGGATCTTGAAGTTCAAGGCACACCAGTGATGACAGGTGCTGCAGCTGACTTCTTCAAGGTCACTGTAGACGGTCAAAAGGTACGTGCTACGATTACTGACTTCGAAGCGGCGAAAGCCATGGCTGGTAAAGAAGTTGAACTTGTGATCACGTCACAAATTCGTGAGGGCGTAACGCGTCAAGCGATCCCTAACGAAGCTACCATCACTTACACGAATAAAGCTAAGGCAGATGGTACACCAGGTGACACAAGCACAACACCACCAACACCGCCGGTAACGGTAACCCCTCCAGGTGAGAACCCAACAGTAGAGAAGAAAATCAATAAAGAGTTGACTGAGTTGGATATCGATACTGAAAAAGATTACGATTACAACATCACAACGACTCTTCCAGTTGACATCACAAGCTACAAGAAATTTGTGATTGTCGATGAGTTGGATAAAGACCTTGAAGTTCAAGGTACCCCAACTATCACAGGTGATGCGGCTAAATTCTTCGATGTTAAGGTTGATGGTCAAACCGTTACAGCGACAATGAAAGATTTCAAAGACGCTAAAGCGTTGGCTGGTAAACCAGTTGAACTTGTGATTACGTCACAAATTCGTGAAGGTGTGACACGTCAAGCAATTCCAAATACAACGAAAGTGACTTACCAAAATAAATCACACGTTGATGGTAAGCCTGATAGTGAAACACCACCAACACCGCCGGTAACGGTAACACCACCAACTCCAAATACTCCTCCAATTGAGAAGAAAGTAAATGGTGCTGATAGTGCTAACCTTGAAGCACGTCAAGAAGTGTTCACATACACGATTGACACTGCTGTACCAACTGGTGCTCATGCTTTTGAAATAACAGATACTTTAGAAGATGTTTTAACGTTTGAGGGTGATGTAACTGCAACCTTGGATGATAAAGCTATCTCTGCTGATCAAATCAAGATTGACGGTCAGACGGTAACTGTTAAATTGACAAAAGAGCAAGTTCGTAAACAAGCTGGTAAGGCTGTTCATGTTGAATTCTCAGCTAAGGTTAAGGATGGAGCAAATCTAACACCTTACATGACTGATGGTAAAACAAGTATTCCAAATACTGCAAGCTACATCATCAATAATAATCCAGATACTAAGAAAGATTCTAACACTGTTCCTGTTGTTCCTCCGACACCAAATGAACCAGGAATTGATAAGAAGATTAATCGCGATTTAACACATCTTGATATTGAAGAGAATAAATCGTACATGTACAATGTCAATGTGGACCTTCCACAAGATATTGCAACTTACAAAGAATTTATTGTAACTGATAATCTTGTCGATGCTCTTGCTATCAATGGTGATGTTGTTGCCTACGTAGATGGATATTCAACAGATGCTATTAAAGTTGATGTTGCTGGTAATAAGGTGACAGCAACGGTTACAGACTTTGCTAAATTAGCTGGATTTAAGGAAATTCAACTCTACATTCCAGCCATCATTGCAGATGCTACGAAGGCAAGTGAATATGTAGACAATAAAGTACCAAATACAGCTCGTCTTGACTTTGTTGACAGTAACGGAGTTAAGAAAAACAAAGAGACAAACCCTGTAACGGTAACGCCGCCAACTCCACCAACTCCACCAAATACGCCGAAAGAGCCAACTCCAGATGCCCCTCGTAAGACGGTTAGTCTTGTAGATGGTTTAGAACAGGCGGAGTACTTGAGACTTCCTGAAGCAAGCCAAGCCTTCCGATTCGATATCAAATCAGTTGTTCCAAAAGACCAAGCTGAAGATAATCGTCTTGACTTGTCAAGTATTACTATCACAGATACACTTGATCCACTATTTACAGTGAAGAAAGAAAATGTATTTGTTAAGATTACAGGTAATGCTCCGGCAGAAGCAAACTTCATTGATGAAGATGTAGCGAAAGCAGTAGCTGACTTGAAGGATGCTGAAGATAAGCTCAAAGAATTGAAGGCTTCAAGTAATAAAGAGGCTGCCTTGACTGAGCTAGAAGCAGCTAAGAAAACTGTGGCAGATCTCGAAGCTAAATTGGAAGCTGACAATAAAGTACTTGCTGAGTTGAAAGCAGCTTCAACTACTGAAACATCTGATGCAACAGCTGAAACTGAAACATCTTCAGAAGAGGTAACTGATAATAGTGCAGCTATCGCTGAACAAGAAAAAGTTATCGCTAATGATAAGGCTCAGTTGGAAACAGCTAAGACAGCATTGGCAACTGCGGAAACAGCAGTGGCTGAAGCTAAGACAGCAGCAGAGATTCAGGTTGACATTAGCAATCAAGAAAAAGTAATTGCAGAAGCTAAATCAGTTAAAGAGAAAGCTGAAGAACGCCAAAAGAAATTACAAGCGCGTCTAACTTCACTTGCTAAGCTAACTGCTAAAGGTGAGTTGACTAACGAAGCGATTGCTGAACTTGGTGGTAACATCAGCATAACTGATAATGGTCGCACTGTAATGGTTGACTTCTCAGATGAGTACACTATGGAAGCCCTCAAAGGCTACACAGTGAATGTGATTATCTACTCAAGTATCACTGATGTGACTGCTTTGAAAGATGCTCACTTCACGAAAGGTATTGATAATACTGCAACAGTACAATTCAACCACGATCCAAGTGTGAACCTCACTAAGAAGACTAATACGGTAAGGGTTGTTCCTCCTAAGAAGAATACTCCTCCTAAGGGACAAACGCCTCCACCTCCAAAAGGTGAGTTGCCACGCATACCAGAACGAAAACCAAAACCTAAGCATATTCCTCCAGCAAATACGCCAAAAGCTAAGAAGAAATTACCAAGCACATTGCCTAAGACAGGTGAATCATCATCTCATCTAGGATTGATTGGTTTGGGAATTGTTAGCCTAGGAAGTCTCGCCTTCTACATGGTGTCAAGAAAGAAAAGAGATTTCTAAGTATTTAGAGGTATAAGGCAGGTTGATGGTAAGGTCAACTGTTCATAGAAGAGAGAACGAAAGTTCTCTCTTTTTTGGTTATTTGGGTTCTTCATTGTAGCAGGTGTCTTATAGTTTTAGAGTTTACTACTCATTGAAAATCAAAATCTGATGTTGTCAAGTTTACCTTGATGAACTGTAGTTCTATCTGCGGGTCCTTTTATAGTCAAATTTTGATTGTCTTCGAGTATAATAATCAACTAGCCCAATCCTCCAATAAGAAGGTATTTGGAAAAAAATCTAGAATTGTTCCCTATTTAGGGGTCACAGTGACTCTTTTTAGCGATAATCTTCTTGTATGATTTGTGACCATGACAAATAGGATAGAGTATCTTTATTATGTGGAGGCGCCTTCTATTTAGATGCTTACCTAGTTGGTTCAAGTTCGGAATCGCATGATAAAATGTCAGTGCATCGGCTATTCAGCTGTGATTGTCCGAAGCTAAAGCACCTAATCAACTGTGTCAGAGAGAATTGCTTATCGTTCTCCAATTACTGTGTTAGGATGTTATAACGATGATTATATAGAAAGAGGTTGGACTTTATGCCCAACCTCTCTTTGTATGATCTTTTAGCGAGTATTAGAAGTGTATTATGAGATGAGAGAAGCTAAAAGTCATTATGGATAGTTATTATTTTTTGGCTTTAGACAGACTGACCCAGGTATCTCGGCTACCAATTTTAATACAGATACCGTTGCTTGCTTTATCAATTTTTGAAACCTTATATTGTCCTGGTAAGGTAAAGTAGTCTCCAGGATACAGAACCTGATCTCCTGATTTTTTCCCATTTCTATCGGTTTCGATAGCGGGAGTCGGATCGATGTAGTTAAGTGATGTAGGTGTCCCTCCAGCTAGATCGCTACTTGAAATAAGGCCTCCGCTCACGTTGGCGGTCACTTTAAAGGCTTCTGAGAAATAGACAACATCTCCAACTGCGATGGTATTGGTTGTTTTATTGCTAGTAGGTTGGCTGCTAGAGACAGGAGCTGTCTGAGATGATTCGGCTGTTGATGTTGTGCTTAATGGTTCAACAGCGATATAGCGTCTGACACCGCTAGCACTGATATAACTAATCCACTTGTAACCATCGGCTTCTAGTGTTTTATCATAAACAACGGATTGCCCTTTATCATAGAAGGCTACTTCTGTAGCAGATTGTTTAGGTTCATTCTTTATAGAAGAACGTGTCGTGAATTGATAGGTACCACTCGAAGCTAGTGTCTTTGTGCTTGTATTGGTTGTTGTTGGACTAGGAGCTCCTGTGGTAGTTGTGGTAGTCGTTGTTTTGTCTAGCGGGCTAATTGGAATATAGCGTCTCATGCCACTTCCAGCAATATAGCTGATCCATTTGTAGCCATCGGCTTCTAGCGTTTTATCATAAACAACCGATTGTCCCTTATCATAAAAGGCTAGTTCTGGACTAGATAGTTTGGGCTCTGCTTTGATAGAAGCACGGCTGGTGAAATTATAGGTTCCATGTGTATTAAGTTGGGCAGTTGATGTGGAAGTAGGACTTGTTGTTGATTGACTCGTTGTTGTTTTTCCAATATCTTTGAAGTGAATATAACCAGACACCTTACTTTTATGGAAGCTACGTTTCCAATATTTTTCAGGGCCTTGTCCTGCATCGTAATTGTACTCCTCGATAGTAACCGTATCACCATTTACTTCTGCAACCCAGGCGACATGGCCATAACTACCTGCTCCATTGACACCATTGCCAAACCAAGCGACTGAACCAACTGCAGGATTCATATCGACACGGTAGCCTTGAGATTTAGCAACACCTCCCCAAGTAATAGCATTGCCGTAACCACCGGGTAGGGTAAACCCATTGGCTGAACTCAATCGAAAAGCTACAAAAGAAGTACATTGCCGTTTGTACATTCCCCAACTATCAGCTCCCCCACCATATTTCCATTGGCTGGGATAGTTGTCTCCTAATACGGCAGCTTGGGCGATGGACTGTCCAGTTGATAGTCCAGTTCCAGCTAAAATAAGAGCAAGTGCACTTACGGTTGTAAACTTAGATTTAAATGTCATTCAATATCCTCCTGCTTATCTATTCGACAAACACCGTTTAAAATGACAATTTTTCTGAAAAAATGTCAGAAAATGACAATAACAGTCCTTTATTGTGACGAACAAGTCTAATATTACAGAGGAACAACAGTTTCTTTAAAGAGCCTCCTGATTGCTTTTTCTTATTCAAATTTATGTTAAGATGTATAAAGTTATCAAAAAAGAAATAGGTAGTATTAAAAATGAAACTCACAAAGAAAATGCTTTTAGCCTCAACCGTAACTCTCTCTTTGGCGTCAGGATTGGCTGTACAAGCTGAAGAAATGCCATGGACACCACGTAGCGTTGACGAAATCAAATCAGATATTGTCAATGTGGAAGAAACATCAACTTATACTGTTCAATACGGTGACACTTTGAGCACAATCTCAGAAGCTATGGGGATCGATATGAATGTTCTTGCTAATATCAATAACATTGCTAATATTGATTTGATTTTCCCAGAGACCGTTTTGACCACTAGAGTTAATCAACATAATGAGGTAACATCTGTTCAAATTGAAACGCCTGCTGTGCAGGAAAATCAAGAAGGGATGACAGCTTCAGCTGATTTGGCTAAAAATGAAGTTGTTGTTGATGATCAAACGGTTCAAGTGGAGGATTTGACTGCTCCTGCAGAAGAAGTTAGTAGTGAAACAGCTTTGTCAGAAGCAAGTCTAGCGCCTACTTTTGAAACAAGCCCAGCAAGCTCTGAATACACAGATACTTCTGCACCAGCTTCTCTTGAAGTAAGCTCTGAGACATCAGAAGCTAACCAAGTTTCATCTACCAGTAAACAAGATAGCGTAGCCACGACATCTGCTACACCAGTTACTGAGGCGCCAGCTCAAACAGTGACAAGTGCTACTCAAGCGACATCAAATCCAGCAAATGCTGGGCTCCAGCCTCAAGTAGCAGCTTACAAAGAGGAAGTGGCAGCCAAATATGGTATTACGGCATTTAGTCTTTATCGTGCGGGCTCAAATGACGATCACGGTAAAGGTCTAGCGGTGGACTTCATGGTCCCTGTTAGCTCTGCGCTTGGTGATCAAGTAGCTCAGGATGCTATTAATAATATGTCCAGTCGTGGTATTTCTTACATCATCTGGAAGCAACAGTTCTACGCACCGTTTGATAGCATTTATGGACCAGCCTACACATGGAATCCAATGCCAGATCGTGGCAGCGTGACGGAAAATCATTATGACCATGTGCATGTTTCCTTTAATGGGTAGATCTGAAAAGTTAGAAAGAAATCACCTTTAGAAAACTTTAAGCAAGCCTTGCTATACTATAGTCATTCCTAAATAACTTTTTCATAATCTCCGAAAACCACTGGCTTATGCTGGTGGTTTTTATTTGTGAATAATGGTGAAGCAGAGTTTGAGAGTTAGCTATCTATTTATAGATAAGATAAATATTGATGATGTCAGAGAATTATAGTCAAAAAATTAAGGAGATGAGAGGTTGGTTTTTTGGTATAATTAAATTATTTATGAATTTAACGAAAGTAGGAAAACAAGAATGGTATTAGGCATAGAAAAATTCAAAAATCATGATAAAGAGATTTTAATAAATAAAATATTAAATGAAATTAAATTTAATAAAAGATTGATATACAATTGGAGTGATTGGTTCGATAGTGATTCACAATCAGATGTAAGAAAATTTATTAAATCTGAAATTGACATAGTATTGAAAACTTTACAACAAAAGACTTTTTCTGTAGGAAAAATTGATGCTATTCCATTATATAAAGGATTAAGTAATGAAGATCAGAAAACTCAAACTGAAGATGAACCTACAGTGATTTCATTCGCGTCAGATAAGAGAATAGAGCCTAACAAAGTTGAATATAACTATTTTATAAAGACTTCTTTTCAAGATTTTATTTTAGGAGCTGTTTGGATTGAGACAATAGGTAAACTTATTGATTCAACTTTTTCTTGTGAAGTATATGCTAATAGGATCTCACAGACAAATTTTAGTTTTTTTAAGCCTTATTATTCTGCATATTCAAGTTTTAGAGATTCAAGTTTTAGTAAAATGAAAACATGGGTAGAGGACAATGATACTGGTGTTTTTGTTCAAACTGATTTAACAAGGTGCTTTTATCATTTCAATATAGAACAATTAAAAGAAAAAGTGGATGGAATATTTATTGATATTATTAAATTAGACTCAAAATTAAGTTATACAGATATTGATACATTGAAATATATAAATCAGTGTGTCTTTCAGATTATTGACCAATACAATAAATTACAAGATGTGAAAATAATAAAGGAAAATAAAGGATTCGATGATTTTTTACCTATAGGTTTTTTGCCGAGTGCTATCTTGGTAAATCTATATTTGACAGACCTTGACCGAGAGATAAAAAATTTATATAATCCTGTCCAATATGGAAGATACGTTGATGATATTGCATTTCTTATTAAAAAAGATGTATCAATTAACGAGCAAAAAGATGTTGTAAAGTCAATATGTAATACATTGAAAATAATTTCTGAAAGAGATGCACTATCAAATAAAAATATCCATTTAAATATTTCAAAAACCATAATTTTCTTGATTAATGAAAAAAATGATAAGAATTTTTTAAATAAATTTGAAAGAGAGACTCAAATTTTATCAAGTGACAGTTTCCGTTTGATAGATCCTCAGGATTTTGAAGAAGAATTTAATGATGCATATAGTTTAACTAAGGATATCACCAAATTATCTGATATGTTTACAATAACTAGAGATAAAAAGCATATTAGTAGAATGATTTCGACAATTTACTATTATATTTATAGTAGTTTAAAGGATTCAAAGCACTCGGATATCACAAGTTTATCTGGCAAATTTATAGAATTTTTATATTCCTTTGTGGACGACGAATTCTTTTTGGATTTGTATGATTATTGGAATTTTTTAATGGTTATAGAATTAGTGTCGTTAGAGTCTCCATCAGTGTTTATAAAAGGAAATGCTATTAATAAATTAAAAATATTTACAAAGATTAGAGAGATGAAATTTAGATATGAAGATTTATCTTTTATAAAGAGGTATGAAAATATATTAATTAAATTATTTTATACGAAGCAGGAAAGTTTACTATCAAAAATACAGCAACATCTTAGACTACCTAAATACAAAAATGAAATTGCCTTCGAGAATGCATATCTCTTAAACTATGAATTACAATTAAGGAAATTATGGAAAATTATAAATAAAATTTCTCAAGATGAAGAAGATATATACCAAGAATTTATTGATTATTCTAAAAATTCATGGAATGTTAAAAAAGATGGTTTTTTGGAATATGAACCAAAAAATAAATTTGTTGTAGGGCAAAGTAATTTTTATGATTATAAAGATAGAAGAGAATTTTTTTTAAAGAATGTTGACAATTTGTCAAATCTGAGTGATATTATCGAAATACAAAATCAATCTAACAAGGAAAAAGTAGATATTTTATTATATCCTGAGCAAGGTGTTAGTATACAAGATTTAGCCAATGTAATTCATTTTGGTGTTAAAACAAAGACAATGATAATAGGGGGACTGGATTTTATATTTATAAACGGCTATATATTTAATTTAACTTTTATTGTAAAACCTATAAAAAAAGTACACAGTGGGAAGGAGTATAGAGATGCGATCTTATATTTAATACCTAAAATTTATCCTTCCCCAGAGGAGTATGAAACTTTTCATAATTCTAGACCAAAACTTCCAAAGTTTAAAAACTGGGAGATGTATATCCCTTCTCCGGAAGATTGGAGAGAAAAACATACAATTTATTTTAGGGGTAGTTCTCAAGCGGTGTTGAATTGTTATGAAGCGACTTCAATGGATTTAAAGTATGAAATATCCAAAAATAATCCAGAAATAGTCCATCTAATTACAAACAATCGTGATATTAAATATTATTTTCAAATTGCTGAAAATTTGTCGAGAGATTTAATGTCTATATCTACAATTACTAATTATTCAAAATTAGGAGGTGTTGAGGTCTATGCCCCATATAAACTAGAATATAGACGACAAATTACTATGCATAAAGGATCAAAGAATACTCATATAGATATCTGTGAAATTAATATAGATGATATTATTTCTAAAAGATATGACAATTTAAATGAAATAATGAAGCAGAATCCACCTAAGTATTATTATGGAAATATAAGAGGATATTGATAGTGAGAAATTTCTTGGAGATCGTTTTGAATTGGATAGCACCTGTGATAGGAATATTTGGTTTCTTACAGTTTTTGGAACCAGAATTTGATAAAGATTTTTGGTTTTTTGAGTTAGTAGTTATTGTTATATCAATTTTATTAACTTTAATTTTCAAGTTATTGTTATATATTTTTTTAGATAATTATGAATTTAAGGATTCAGATAGGTCTAAGCTTCATTTGAAAATAGAATATGGGGACATATTTAAAAGTAAATTTAATAGTTTTGTACGTGTAATACCAGTAGATTTTTGTTTAGACACTAATGACGATAAAAAAATTAGAGAGAAATCATTGCAAGCTAAATTTATGTCTGATACTGCTTCAGCTGATATTTTAGATGTATTAAGAGAAAAAAAAAAGATAGAGTTTTGGAGTATAACGAAGAATATTATCTCCTTCGTATTTCAAATTTTACTAAAGATTATCATATAGAGCTTTCCAATTATGAAAAGTATTTTGAAATGATATATGAATTATGCAAAAAAATGGATAATGCTAATGGAAACCGAAAATTTGCATGCTCTGTCATTGGAGGAAACATTCGTTTTAAGGATAATAACATGGTTTCATCAATGCAAAGGTTGCAATTACTAAAGCTTGCTATCGAGACATATAATTTTCACCAAGAAATTGAAGTGAAAATTATTGTAAAAAGAGACTGGAATAATTTAAAAAAGTATAATTTGAGAAATATTTAAATTATCAACTAAAAATTCTCATCACGTTTTTTATACGAACTTTTTTTTGTTTCTTGTCATATTCTTCTGGTTATCACTCTAAATCGACGAACAAATATGTTATAATACCATTGTATAAATAAATAAAACGAACATTGTTTCGTTGGTATTAAGATGTGAGGTATCTTATATTATGAAACTCTTAGTTGTTGGTTCTGGTGGTCGTGAGCATGCGATTGCTAAGAAACTCTTGGAATCATCGCAGGTTGAGCAGGTTTTTGTGGCTCCTGGGAATGACGGCATGACTTTAGATGGACTAGATTTGGTAGATATCGGAATTTCCGAACATTCTAAGTTGATTGACTTTGCTAAGGAAAATGATATTGCTTGGACGTTTGTCGGTCCAGATGATGCTTTAGCTGCTGGGATTGTGGATGATTTCAATGCAGCTGGACTCAAAGCTTTTGGTCCCTCACGTCAAGCCTCGGAACTAGAATGGTCAAAGGATTTTGCCAAAACCATCATGGCCAAATACCATGTGCCAACGGCTAAGTACGAAACGTTCACTGATTTTGAAAAAGCTAAGGCCTACATCGAGGCGCAAGGGGCACCAATCGTGGTCAAGGCGGATGGCTTAGCGCTAGGTAAGGGTGTCGTCGTGGCAGAAACGGTCGAGCAAGCAGTCGAAGCAGCGCGCGACATGCTCTTGGACAACAAGTTCGGCGATTCAGGTGTGCGCGTGGTTATCGAAGAATTCCTTGATGGAGAAGAGTTTTCTCTCTTTGCCTTTGTCAATGGCGAGAACTTCTATATCATGCCAGCGGCCCAAGACCATAAGCGAGCTTATGATGGCGATAAGGGGCCTAACACAGGTGGCATGGGGGCTTATGCGCCGGTCCCTCACTTGGATCAAGCGGTCATCGATCAGGCTATTGAAACCATCGTGAAGCCAGTTTTAGCAGGAATGGTGGCAGAAGGTCGTCCCTATCTTGGAGTTCTTTATGCAGGTCTCATTTTGACAGCTGACGGTCCCAAGGTCATTGAGTTCAATTCTCGTTTTGGTGATCCTGAGACGCAGATTATTCTCCCTCGTCTGACCTCTGATTTTGCGCAGAACATCACCGATATTTTGAATGAGAAGACTCCTGACATCACTTGGCTTGAAGATGGTGTGACTTTGGGAGTAGTCGTGGCTTCAGAGGGCTACCCGCTGGATTATCAAAAGGGTGTGGTCTTGCCAGAAAAGACCTCTGGCGATATTGTTACCTATTACGCCGGTGCGCGTTTTGCGGAAAATGGCAAAGCCCTGCTCTCAAACGGCGGACGAGTTTACATGCTGGTCACCACAGCAAATACCGTCCAAGCTGCGCAGGAAAAAATCTACAAAGAACTAGACAATCAAAACACCGATGGACTCTTTTATCGAAACGACATCGGAAGCAAAGCGATTAAGGATTAGAAACACAACTGAATCAGCGAGGCGAAGCCTCGCAAAGCCGGTATTTTTCGCTGTGGTAAAAAGACAAACAATCATGGAATGATTGTTTGTCTCGGAAGTTTTGAGACCTTAGGCTCAAAACTTAGTCAAGGAACTCCGCAGGAGGTCTCTGCCGTCCGCACCACCTAAGAAAAATACCAAAAAAGGAATTATAATTATGAAACCTATTATTTCTATCATCATGGGCTCCAGCTCCGACTGGGCAACCATGCAAAAAGCCACAGACATCTTGGACAAGTTCCAAGTTCCCTATGAGAAAAAAGTTGTTTCAGCCCACCGTACGCCTGACCTCATGTTCAAACATGCAGAAGAAGCACGCGACCGTGGTATTAAAATCATCATTGCAGGAGCTGGTGGTGCAGCCCATTTGCCAGGCATGGTAGCTGCCAAAACAACCCTTCCTGTTATCGGTGTCCCTGTTAAATCTCGTGCCCTTTCAGGTCTAGATTCCCTTTATTCTATTGTTCAAATGCCGGGTGGTGTGCCAGTCGCAACTATGGCAATTGGTGAAGCAGGAGCGACCAATGCCGCTTTAACAGCGCTGCGGATCTTGTCTATCGAAGATGCTACAATCGCTGAACAGCTCAGCCATTTCCAAGAGGAACAAGGAAAAATCGCGGAGGCTATGACAGATGAACTCAACTAAGACAATCGGGATTATCGGTGGTGGTCAGCTTGGACAAATGATGGCCATTTCGGCTATTTATATGGGGCACAAGGTCATCACGCTGGATCCGTCGGCAGATTGTCCAGCTTCATGGGTGTCTGAAGTCATCGTGGCAGCCTATGACGACGTTGAGGCCTTGCGTGAGTTGGCAGAACGTTGTGATGTCCTCACCTACGAGTTTGAAAACGTGGACGCGGACGGTTTAGATGCTGTCGTGACAGGAAATCAACTTCCTCAAGGGACCGACCTCCTACGCATTTCTCAGAACCGTATCACTGAGAAGGATTTCCTCTCTCAAAAAGCTGGCGTAGCCGTGGCCCCTTACAAGGTCGTGACCTCAAGCTCTGATTTGGACGACATCGACTTGACCAAAAAGCAGGTCCTCAAGACAGCGACAGGAGGCTACGACGGACACGGGCAAGTGGTTATTTCGTCTCAAGAAGATTTGGCTAAAGCCTGTGACTTGGCTGACTCAACAGCTTGTGTTTTGGAGGAATTCGTCACATTTGATTTGGAAATTTCAGTGATTGTGTCCGGCAATGGTGTTGATTTCACGGTCTTTCCAGTCCAAGAAAACATCCACCGCAACAATATCCTCTCAAAAACCATTGCACCTGCTCGCATCTCTGATCAACTAGCGGAAAAGGCCAAATCAATGGCTCTACAAATCGCCAAGCAGTTGGATTTATCAGGAACCCTCTGTGTGGAAATGTTTGCTACAGCAGACGACATCATCGTCAACGAAATCGCACCACGCCCCCACAACTCAGGGCACTACTCCATCGAAGCTTGCGACTTCTCACAGTTTGACACCCATATCTTGGGCATTTTGGGACAACCGCTACCACAAATCCACCAACATGCGCCAGCCGTTATGCTCAACGTCCTCGGCCAACATGTGGAAGCTGCTCAGACTTACGTCCACAACAACCCTAGCGCCCACCTCCACCTTTATGGTAAACTAGAAGCGAAACACAACCGGAAGATGGGACATGTTACGGTGTTGAAGGAAGATGAAGAGGAGTTCGCATAAAATTTGTCAAGCATAATCTCCTAATAATTATTCGCCAGTAGTTTACGATACAAAAAAAAGAGAATGGAGAAGTCAATGAAACCAATCATTCCTAAGAGCCCAGTGATACCGATACAATTAAGTTCTGAAGAAATTGCTTTTTTGACGTCTGTGACTTTTGGAGCAGTGATTCAACCCAGAAAATGTGATGTGCTGTTTGTTTTCAGTGGCACGCATCCAGGACATTGGGAGAAGGCGATTGAAGCCTATCACAAAGGGTTTGCCCCAAAGATAGTCGTTACCGGTGGCCGAAGTTTAACTGGTACCGCTCATCCAGATTGGCGAGGAAAAAGTGAAGCTAGAGTTATTTATGATCATTTACGCAAAGCAGGTATCCCAGAAGAAATAATAGTTTTTGAGGACCAATCTACCAATACACTTGAGAATGTCTTATTTGCAAAAAAAGTTTTTGATTTTAAACAGGTTAACACGGTGATGTTTATCTGTAAAAGCCATGCAACCGGAAGACAGTATCGCACCTTAGCTCAGCATTTACCTGAAGGCATTGCCTATATCCCTTATACTTTTGATGCAAGTTATCAAGGCAATCCGGTATCGCGTGAAAATTGGATGACCTTTGAAGAGGGTAAACGGAGAGTGTGGGGCGAGTACTTAAGAATACTTCATTATGGAGAAAAAGGTGATATTCTGCCCTTGGAAAAGCTATAATGTAATTAGTATTTATAGATAAAAAGTAAACTAAAGTCATTCGTTAAAAACTATTCGCTTACTATGTAACAGATCGTTCTGGACTAATTTTTCAGTAATTCAAAGCTAATTGTCACCTCTATAAATTAAAAGTTAAATACAACTGGAAAATGAGCCATGTGACTGTGTTTAGTGATGAAGCAAATAGTGTAGAGGACCTTTGAAAGACTGGAGGAATATGAAATGAACTTAACTTTAGTAGGAGGAATGATTGCAATCTTTGATGCAGCATGCGTTCTGACTATGATTTACGATTCTAAAAAAAATAGCATTAAGGAAAGTAGGTAGATAATAGTGATTAAAATCATCGTTCATGCTTTTATAGAAAATGGTCAACTTGGTGTGGTTGAAGTACTCTATGCTTCGACTGACGAGAATTCTATTTTTAATAAAATGGCAGAGCTAGAAAAGCAGTTTGCAAATGATTATTTAGCTGTCTATGACTTGCCACTTGATATGGATTTAGGGAACTTACCTCATTATCCGTCAGTGGCAATTGGGAAAGAGGAGTTTGGGGAAGGGATTAGATGTTAAATTATTTTAGAAGAAATAAAAAATTGTTGTTTTTGATTATTATTTTGATTTCTTTTTTAGGGCCTATATTCTCTAAATTGTTATCATTTCTATCCCCTTTTTTGAATGATTCAGTAGGAGATTGGTTGAGTTTTTATGGATCTATGGCTGGGACAGTTATATCGGTACTCATTATCCATTTACAACTATTTCTGGAGAAAGAGCGTGCTATGGAACAATCTAGACCGGTATTGATTTTAAGTAATGAGTATCAAACTATAAAGTCCGGATTCAAAATATATTATGATAATAAGTTTTGGTATAGTCTAACTAAGAGAAATAAAAATACAAATAATGTATCTAAAAGGAGTTTTGAAGAATTTTATCAGACATCAGATAAGATGGATAAAGCATTATCAATAGAGATATTAAATGGCCAACCGTTACTAAATTTGCATATTATATTTGATAATCGTTCTCCTCAAATTATTCCTAAAATTGATGCAAACGAGCGAATTTACGTTATTTCTAAAGAGCATCAGAACTCAATTTTTTCGCATTTGATGAGTAATAATTTTCAGTTTAATCATCTCCCAAATAAGATAACCTTGTATTATACAACATTATCAGGAGAAGTTATAAAGACTCTCTATCAATTAGATGATAAAGGGAACTGTAGACTAATTGAGAGAAGATACAATGTAGATTATCCAGAGCAATCTATTGATAGTCGGACATGCGATTATATTGTTAAAGTTTAATTGTATTAGATAGGAGAAAAACAATGATCGAACGTTATTCACGCCCTGAGATGGCGAACATTTGGAGTGAAGAAAATAAATACCGTGCTTGGTTGGAGGTGGAAATCCTCGCTGATGAGGCATGGGCTGAGTTGGGTGAGATTCCCAAGGAAGATGTGGCGAAGATTCGTGCCAACGCGAGCTTTGACATCGACCGTATTTTAGAGATCGAGGAGGAGACCCGTCACGATGTGGTGGCTTTCACGCGTGCCGTGTCTGAAACCCTTGGCGAAGAGCGCAAGTGGGTTCACTATGGTTTGACCTCAACCGACGTGGTAGATACTGCCTACGGTTACCTTTACAAACAAGCCAATGACATTATCCGTAAAGACCTTGAAAACTTTACCAATATCGTGGCTGATAAGGCGCGTGAGCACAAGATGACCATCATGATGGGTCGTACTCACGGGGTTCATGCGGAGCCTACAACCTTTGGTCTTAAGTTGGCGACTTGGTACAGCGAAATGAAGCGTAATCAAGAGCGTTTCGAGCGTGCAGCAGCAGGCGTTGAAGCTGGTAAAATTTCAGGTGCCGTTGGTAACTTTGCCAATATCCCACCATTCGTTGAGGAGTATGTCTGTGGTAAACTCGGCATCCGTCCACAAGAAATTTCAACTCAAGTCTTGCCTCGTGACCTCCATGCGGAGTATTTTGCGGTGTTAGCAAGTATTGCGACATCAATCGAGCGCATGGCAACTGAGATTCGTGGTCTTCAAAAATCTGAGCAACGTGAGGTGGAGGAATTCTTCGCCAAAGGCCAAAAAGGTAGCTCAGCAATGCCCCACAAACGTAATCCAATCGGTTCTGAAAATATGACTGGTTTGGCCCGTGTTGTCCGCGGACACATGGTCACAGCTTATGAGAATGTTGCTCTCTGGCACGAACGTGATATCTCTCATTCTTCAGCAGAGCGTATCATCACACCAGACACAACTATTCTGATCAACTACATGCTCAATCGTTTTGGCAATATCGTCAAAAACTTGACCGTCTTCCCAGACAACATGCTTCGCAACATGAACTCAACATTCGGCTTGATTTACAGCCAACGCGTCATGCTCAAGTTGATTGAAAAAGGGATGACACGTGAAGAAGCTTATGATTTGGTACAACCAAAAACAGCTCATTCATGGGATAACCAAGTCGATTTTAAACCATTATTAGAATATGATGAGAAAGTAACTTCTCGCCTCACACAAGACGAAATCGACGAACTCTTCAATCCTGTATACTATACAAAACGCGTAGATGAAGTCTTCGAACGCTTGGGGTTATAATAGACAAAAGAAACGGTGAACGTTTCTTTTTTATGTTTCTAAAATTAAAAAAATATTACTAAAAGGACAAAAAAATGGTATAATATAAATATAAATGAGAGAGGAGATAACTTGAGTTGTGGAAACTTTTGGTCTAAAAGTCAAAATTCTACGAAAAGAAAAAGGGATGTCGCAGGAAGAATTGTGCGAGGATCAATCGGAATTATCAGTTAGACAGTTAATTAGAATCGAGGGGGGACAGGTTGCTCCCTCTCTTTCGAAAATGTTATTTATAGCTAAAAGATTAAATGTTCCCCTACCAAGCTTGGTTGATAGTGAAGAATTTGAGTTACCATTTCGCTATAAAGAGCTGAAGTATCTTATAATGCGAACGCCAACTTATAGACAAGAGCAGCAGATAAAACAGATTACACAATATTTTGATGAAATTTATTTGGATTTTTTTGAGAAGTTACCTGAAGATGAGAAAATTGCTATCGAAGTTTTGCAAACTTCAATGGATATCCACTTAGATGAAGATGTTAATTTTGGTGGCGACTTAGTTAGAGAATCCTTTCAACAGATTCAATTGAAAAAACGATATGAATTAAATGATTTATTAATAATTCGTCTTTATTTTTTCTATATTTACTTTGCTAATTTTCAAGATACATTATTTGATTTATCAATCGTCAAAAAATTATGTGGGTATTTAAAAAAACAAGCCCAATTTACACATCCAAGCGATTTATTTCTACTAAGAGATATTCTTTTACAAGCTATTACCATACTAATTAAACTGGAAGAGTTCCAAGATGCGAGTGATTTAATTGAACAAACTAGAGATATAATATCGACAACCCAAGATTACCAAAAACAGCCTATCTTAGATATGATGGAATGGAAATTGATTTTAGCTCAACATAACAATAGAGGAGCAGCTGAAGCGAAATATAATGAGGCGCTTTTATTTTCACGTATAGTTGGTAATCAATATTTAGAAGAGCAACTAATTATTGAATGGGAAAAAGATTCACTGTAAACGGTTAATAATGGATTATATAACGAAAGGTTCTTAAGTTTTATCTTACTTAAGAGCCTTTTGTTGTATGTGCTTTGAAACATACTAAAAACTTTTCTAATCCGATTATTTAAAGTGTTTCCATAATGTTATTTAGGATGAAAAAGTTTCACTCACTCTAACGTGACTTTTTTGTCATGTTGTTTTGTTTTGTATTTGGATAAACTAAATTCATAAAATATAAAGGAGAACAAAAATGTTTGCAATTATTATTTCACTTATCTCATGTTTAGGTACTGCAACTGGTTGGTGGCTTGGATAACTTTCCATTTTTAATTTTTTAATAACTTTGCTAGTATATGATGTTAGTTGTCGGACTCTATTTCTGACCCCACATACTAATCCTCTCATTTAGTTAGTTTTTGGCTAGTTTAAAGTGGTTTTCAGAAATCAAAATGGTGCGAGTTAGTTTTCATAAGTGTGGTATGTTACTTTTATGTATTTTCCTGATTACTTTTCTGTTATAATGTTATCAAGGAGTTGCTCATGAAAAAAGTATGTTTTGTTTGTCTTGGTAATATTTGTCGCAGTCCGATGGCTGAGTTTGTGATGAAGGATTTTGCTGGTGCGGATTGGCAGATTGAGAGTCGTGCGACGTCTTCTTGGGAGCATGGCAATCCTATCCACCGAGGAACACAAGCTATTCTTAAAGAAAAAGGCTACGCTTATAACCACTCAAAGACCTCTCAGCAAGTAACGTTAGACGATTTAGCTTATTTTGATGCCATTATTGGCATGGATGAGCAGAATGTTGCGGATTTAAAGCAGCTCTCTGCGGGGCGCTTTGACAATAAAATTCATCTCTTTTGTGACGGTGGTGTGCCCGATCCTTGGTACACTGGTGATTTTGAAGAGGCCCATAACCTCGTCCGTAAAGGTTGCCACACTTGGTTGGAAGAATTATCTTAAACACGAAGAAAGAACATTATGAAACAGCTGATCGAAGATATCAAAAAAATAAAATTGACAAGAGCGACGATTGAACTCCTAAGCGTTGCCTTTATTATTATCCTAGGTTTAAGCGCCTTTTTAATCCCTCTTAAACATAAGGGAACGTTAACATATGATAATCATAAAATCACTTATAACGGAGAAGTGGCTAATAATCGGATGAATGGTCAAGGTAAGTTAACTTATGAAAATGGGGATATTTATCAAGGGCAATTTAAAAATGGTGTTTTTGACGGTCAGGGGACCTATACGGCTGCCAAAGGTTGGTCCTATTCTGGTGAGTTTAAAAAAGGACAGGCTGACGGTCAAGGAGTTTTGAAAACAAAGGATAACAAGACCTACAAAGGCGAGTTTAAACAAGGAATTTATAAAAAATGAGAATAAAATGGTTTTCACTAGTTAGGGTAACCGGGCTGCTTTTAGTCCTTCTCTATCACTTTTTTAAAAATCAATTTCCAGGTGGCTTTATCGGTGTTGATATCTTCTTCACCTTTTCTGGTTTCTTGATCACAGCTCTAATGATTGACGAGTACAGTCGGTCAGATGCATTTGATATCATTGGCTTTTTAAAGCGACGTTTTTACCGGATTGTCCCTCCTTTAGTTTTGATGGTTTTGGTGACTATCCCCTTTACCTTTTTAGTCAAGCCGGACTTTGTTGCTGATATCGGTAAGCAAGCAGCAGCAACGCTTGGGTTTACGACAAATTTCTACGAGATTTTTACAGGTAGTAGTTACGAAAGCCAGTTTATCCCTCATCTCTTTGTGCACACATGGAGTCTAGCTATTGAAGTGCATTTTTATCTTCTCTGGGCTTTGGTGATCTGGTTGCTTTCAAAACGCAATTTAACACCTCTCAAATTTAGAGGGATGATCTTCATGGTCTCATCTGCCCTGTTTGGACTGGGTTTTGTGAGTATGTTTATCAGAGCTTTCTTTGCAGATAATCTTTCATTGATTTACTACTCTAGTTTGAGTCATAGTTTTGGATTTTTCCTAGGAGCTATTTTTGCGACGATTTCAGGTGTATCTGAGGTGACTCATCGATTTAAGAGAAATGCTCAACTTTGGTCTCTCAATCGAGCGATTGCTTATATGGCAGGCAGTTTCCTCCTTTTATTGTTACTGACATTCGCACTTGACTTTAATAACATTTTGACTTTTCTCTTTGGCTTCATTTTGGCAACTCTCTTTGCCTCAACCATGATTTATTCAGCGCGTGTCTTACATGAGAAAACACCAAAAGCTAAAGAGCCTGCTTTTATCACCTTCTTTGCAGACATCAGTTACGGTCTCTATCTATTCCACTGGCCCTTCTACGTGATTTTCAGTCAGCTCGTTGCTAACTGGTTGGCAGTGGTTCTCACTATGTTTTTCTCTATTCTTTTTTCAACGTTCTCTTTTTATGTTTTGGAGCCTTTCATTGCTGGGAAAATCCCTCGTATCCTTGGCATAGAGATAGATTTGAAACCCTACTGGAAAGCTATGGTAGGCATAGGTGCAGCCTTGTCTCTTCTTCTTGTCATCGTTAGTGCGACAGCACCAAAAGTTGGGAAGTTTGAATCGGAGCTTTTGGTTAACTCTCTTAAACAATCGCAGAATAGTTTGACAAGATCATATATGGTCACTGCCGGAGATGTGGATGCCCTCAGTGACGTTACTGTGATTGGTGACTCTGTAGCTCTTCGTTCACAGAATGCTTTTAAGAAAATTATGCCTAAAGCGCAATTAGATGCAGCTGTCAGTCGAAATTTTGAAGATGCATTCACAATTTTCAAAAATCAAGCGCAAACAGGTACCATGTCAAGCACTGTCGTTGTCGCTGTTGGGGTGAACTCAACAAGTGGCTATGAAGAAGAAACTCAGAAATATATTAAAGCCTTACCAAAAGGTCACCGACTAGTTTTTGTGACTCCATATAATGCAAAAGCAATGGGAGATGTCAAAGCTGTCAGAGACTATGAATTGAAGTTAGCTAAAAAGTACCCATACGTTACCGTTGCGGATTGGTATAAGGCGGCTGTTGATCATCCTGAAATATGGGAAGGCACTGATGGTGTTCATTATTCGGACGCCAGCATAGAAGGTGCTGACCTTTATGTTAATACTGTTCAAAAAGCAGTTGAACAAGTGGCTAAGCAGCCCGCTAAAAAATAAAGCACAAAACAATGTCAAGCAGGCGAAATACCTTGTTTGGCATTGTTTTTTATTTGGAAAATTCATTATCTCAAGACGATAACTAGCTTGAGTAATGGATATTTTTCAAAAAAGTTAAGAAAATACTTGCAATATTGTGTGTTTGAGTTTATACTAAGTTCATAGGTTAATTAGTCAACTAATTAACCATAAAACTAGATTGATGTTTAAGAGAAAAAAGGAAGGTGACTATGTGAACGAAGCAATACCCATTTACATGCAAATCTCACAGATGATTGAAGATGACATTTTAAGCGGGCATTTCAAGGTTGATGATAAGGTACCATCTACCAATGAATTTGCCAAGATGATGCAAGTCAATCCTGCAACGGCAGGTAAGGGGCTTAACGATCTAGTTGATCAAGATATTCTATATAAAAAAAGAGGAATGGGCATGTATGTAACAGCAGAAGCTAGAGATTTGATTATTGCAAAAAGGCAACAAGCTTTTAGTCAGCAAATGCTTCCCGCCTTTTTACAAGAAGCCAAACGATTAGATATTTCACTGGATCACTTGATTGAGATGATTAAGGAGGAGAAGAATGCTTAAGTTAGAAGAGATTACTAAAAAGTATGGCCGAAAAGTTGTTTTGCAACAGATTAATTTAGAATTTAAAGATCAGGCAGGCGTCTACGGTCTCTTAGGACGCAATGGTGTTGGGAAAACAACCATGATGAAATTGATAAATGACATGATTGCTTCGTATGATGGTCGTGTTAGCACCAGCTTTGATCTAGCCCACATCGTCTTTGTAACAAGTGATGTGTCTGATTATAATAGTGTTTTTCAAGGGAAAATCACAAAACTAATCTGCTATTATGAAAACATGTATCCAAAGTTTGATGCTCATTATGCCGAAGAACTTCTAGCTCGCTTTAATCTTGATCCAAAGCTTAAAATCAAGAAACTATCAACAGGTAATAAAACATTGGTTTACAATATTTTGGGGTTAGCAACTCGAGAAACGGTTACCGTCTTTGACGAGCCTACGAATGGTCTTGACTCCGTCAACCGTCAGAAGTTCTTTGACGCTATGTTAGAGGATTATGCGCAACATCCTCGTCTCATTATCTTGTCAACGCACTTGATTCAAGAAGTGGAAAACTATTTGACCCATGTCATTATGCTTAAAGAGACTGCTTTATTGGTTGATGCTAATATTGAGGATGTTCAAGCTAGGGCAGTTCGCTTAACGAATGCAGAACTTCCTAACAAATATATCCTTAATCAACGTCAACTGGGAAGCACGACAGAAACTTATCTCTTTGATACGATCACTGAGGAAGATATCCGAGAAGTGACTGGACAAGGTGGACAAGTCGGTTATTACGACCTACAGACACTCTTTAATTATCTAGTGGAGGACTAATCATGAAACGAACGTTAAAACTACGAGGTATGCAACTTTTAGATCATTTAAAAATAGCTGCACTGATTATGCTTGTCTTTGCACTTATTGCAGCTTCATTTACAGTGCTAGCCCTCCTTTTTGGTGATAATAGCACCTTTGATATCCAAACCAATTCATGGATTAATGGCACCGTACAGTTTATATCCAGTATCTTCTCTCTTTGGACAATCATTGTCTTTTTTACAGATGGGATGTCAGACTTTGACTCAGCTTTGCGATTTGGTAATAAACGCAAGAACTACTTCATTGCTAATTTCTTCATTTACGCTATTATTACCGCAGTGTCGAACTTCTTCACCTTGTTTGTTGATGACAATCGTTTCCCCTCTTGGCAGGATTTCTTGTCAGGATTCGGGACTAGTTTTGCTGGTTGTTTTGCTATTGCTATCTTTAGCTTTGCTATTTACAAATGGGGGTGGAAAGTACTCTTCATCCTTCTTGCTATCAATTTCTTGGGTGGAATAGCAGTAGCCATGTTTGGTTTAATATTGCATGATAGTTTGCCAGTAATCTTTGAAACCCTGTCACAGTTACCAGACTATGCCTACCAGGGCATTGGAGTTTTAATCTTACTAGCGCTTATCTCAGTTTATTATTGGATTATTGCTAAAGTCGAAGTGAAATAATACCTTAATCTAGGCTTCATGATGCCAGCATAGTGTTGGTGTTGTCATAAGGTTTTTAGAGTTTGGAAAATCCTTTAGAAGCAGATACCTCGTGTGATTGATGTAAAAGGCTCTTAAGTTAGGACAAAGGCATCATTGAAAATAAGGAGTAGTTTAATGACTAATATAGTGGTGATAGTAATCATTGCGGGTGTTATTGGTCTACAAACTATTGCTGGCTATTTTGGCAACAAGTACTTGGGATTTATTCTACCTATCTTGTTTATCGTAATCGTTCTTTATCTGTTTTTAAGAGGGAATTTAACTTTCTCAGTTAGAGATATCTTAATGCCTCTTGTTGGGATTCTTTCCTTAGCCATGATTTATGAAAGAGCGGATAAGGCAAGACAGTTGAAACAGAAACGCTAGTAACAAATGAGCCTTATAATGATAGTTGTTGCAAAAACTTGAAGCCATCTAGCTTGTAGACTTCAATATTTTGTGAGTTCAAGTAAAGAAACTTAAATGTGATAGTCGATAAGCTAGTGCTATTTCTGATGTGGATAACTCCTCCTAATTATTTGGGAGGGGTTTTACTTTTAGAAAAATGCAAACCTCCTAAAACTTTTTAGGCAAAGAAGAGAAAAAAAAACAAAAAGTTTGAAAAAAAGTTCACAAAAATACTTTACAAGGAAATTTATTGTGATATAATTAACATATAAACAAATTGTGAAACTTTTAACAAAATAAAGTGTTATATTTTAAAGGAGTTTATTATGGCGACTAAAACAGTTGAAGTAACAGAGACAGTTCAAAAATCAAATACACAAGAAGTTATTGATCGCTTGGCTGAACAAGCGGTTGTCGCTTTGGATGCAATGGCAGATTTCACACAAGAACAAGTGGATCACATTGTTCACCAAGCTGCGATTGCTGCGCTTGACAAACACATGCTTTTGGCTAAGATGGCTGTTGATGAAACTGGTCGTGGTGTTTATGAAGATAAAGCTATTAAAAACATGTACGCTTCAGAATATATCTGGAATGCCATCAAAGATAACAAAACAGTAGGTGTCATTTCAGAAGATAAAGAAGCAGGGCTTGTTTCTATCGCAGAGCCAGTCGGCGTTATCTGTGGGGTAACACCAACAACTAACCCTACATCAACAACAATCTTTAAAGCTCTTATCGCTTTGAAAACACGTAACCCAATCGTGTTTGCCTTCCATCCATCAGCTCAACAATCATCTGCTGAAGCAGCCCGTATCGTTCGTGATGCCGCTATTGAAGCGGGAGCACCTGAACATTGTGTACAATGGATTGAGGAACCATCTATTGAAGCAACAGGACTTTTGATGAATCACCCTAAAGTAGCAACAGTTCTTGCGACTGGTGGACCTGGCATGGTTAAAGCAGCTTACTCAACTGGTAAACCTGCCCTTGGGGTTGGTGCTGGTAATGTGCCGTCTTACATCGCAGCAGATGCTAAAATTAAACGTGCTGTTAACGATATTATCGTTTCAAAATCATTTGATAATGGAATGATTTGTGCTTCAGAACAAGCAGCTATCGTTGATGAGGAAGTTTACGATGATGTTAAAGCAGAATTTGAAGCTCATCAATGTGTTATCATCTCTAAAAAATCAGACCTTGAAAAACTAGAAAAGGCAGTCCTTAATGAAGCAAAAACAGCCGTTAATGCAAAAATTGTTGGTAAATCAGCAGAAGAAATTGCTAAATTAGCAGGCTTGAAAGTGCCTAAAGGAACAAAAATTATCCTTGCTGAAATCAAAGATGCTGGACCAGATTACCCGCTATCACGTGAAAAATTATCACCAGTTCTTGCCCTTATCAAATCAAAAGGTGTCAAAGACGGTTTTGATAAAGCAGCAGCTATGCTTGATCTTGGTGGACTTGGTCACACCGCTGTTATTCATACTGAAGACGAAGACCTTCAAATCCAATATGGTATTCGTATGAAAGCATGTCGTGTACTTGTTAACTCACCATCAGCTGAAGGTGGTATCGGTAACATCTACAATGAAATGATTCCATCATTGACACTAGGCTGTGGTTCATACGGTCATAACTCAATTTCACACAACGTGGGGGCATTCGACTTGATTAACGTTAAGACATTGGCAAAGCGTCGCAATAACATGCAATGGTTCAAATTGCCACCAAAAGTTTACTTTGAAAAAAATTCAATCACTTACCTTCGCCAAATCAAAGCTGAAAAAGTGATGTTGGTCTGTGACCCTGGTATGGTGCAATTCGGTTACGCTGATCTTGTTCGTAAACAATTGGCACTTAACCCTAATAATCCAAGAGTAGAAGTCTTCTCAGACGTTGAGCCAAACCCATCAACAAACACTGTTTACAAAGGTCTTGAATTGTTCAACAACTTCCAACCAGACACAATTATTGCTCTCGGTGGTGGTTCAGCGATGGATGCTGCCAAAGCCATGTGGATGTTCTTTGAAAATCCAGATGTTAGCTTCTTTGGCGCCAAACAAAAATTCCTTGATATCCGTAAACGTACTTACAAGATTCCTTACGCAGAAAAAACAACCTTCATCTGTATCCCAACAACATCTGGTACAGGGTCAGAAGTAACACCATTTGCAGTTATTACTGACAGTGACGACCATACTAAGTACCCACTTGCTGATTATGCCTTGACACCTGATATCGCTATTGTTGACCCAGCGCTTGTCATGAGTGTACCGGCTAGTGTTACAGCTGATACTGGTATGGATGTCTTGACTCATGCTATCGAATCATACGTATCAGTTATGGCTAGTGACTATACGCGTGGACTCTCACTTCAAGCCATTAAATTGGTCTTTGAAAACCTTGAAACATCTGTTAAAAAAGCAACAGAAGAGTCACGTGAGAAAATGCATAATGCTTCAACAATGGCAGGTATGGCCTTCGCCAATGCCTTCCTAGGTATCTGTCACTCAATCGCCCACAAAGTTGGTGGTGAATGGGGCATCCCTCACGGACGTACCAATGCTATTCTCTTGCCGCACATCATTCGCTACAATGCTAAAGATCCTCAAAAACATGCTATGTTCCCTAAATATGACTTCTTCCGTGCGGAAAAAGACTACGCAGACATTGCACGCTTCATGGGATTCAAGGGTAAAAATGATGCTGAATTAGCAGAAGAACTTGCTCGTCGTGTCTACGAACTTGGAAAAGCAGTTGGTATTGATATGAACTTCAAATCACAAGGAGTTAAGAAAGAGCAGTTGAAAGCAGATGCTGATCGCCTTGCTGAAAAAGCTTACGAAGATCAATGTACGACAGCTAATCCTAAAGAGCCACTCATCTCTGAACTTAAGGAAATCATTGAAATTGCCTATGATTATAAAGGAAAATAGAAAGATCCTTTTATGTTAGAAAAAATTTATGGATATGTAGCCTTTGTCTGGCTAACCCTGTCTAACGAAAGTCTTCGATAACAATAGAAAAAATCTCCGTAAACGTGCCTTTATGGCACGTTTTTTAATGGTAAGGCTTACCAAAATTTTTAGAACTTGTTATAATAGATAAAAGAAAAGGAGATACTTATGAAAAAAGAAGATTGGCTAGAGTATTACGAAACCGTTTATGGAGAGACTCCAAGTGATGATGTCGTTGCAGCAGCTCGTCAAGCAGGTGAGTTTTCAGAAGAAGATGAGGTTAGTAGTGGTGAAGCTGTAGTAGTTGATCAGACCGAAGTCAACTCAGGTGTTGTTTATCCTCAGGAAGAGCAAACGGTACCACTGATAACTGAAGCACCTATTGTCAATCAGCAGGGACCAACAAAACAACCATTTTTCAAGCAGAAAAAATTCTGGTTATTTGGTGGTGTAGGTTTTCTAGTTCTAGCACTATTAGTAGGTCTTTTTCTATTAGTACGTTACCAGACTGGTCAAGTTCAAGGTTATTGGCGTAGTGCCAAATTAGAGAAAGAGCTTGTTAAAGAGATTGAAAAGAGTCTTTCGGATGTTGAAGGAGATGCTGGTATTAAGTTAGATAAAGTCTTAAAATCAGAGACAGTGGCTCTAGATATTGCTGATGATGAGGCAACGATGTTTGTTTCTTACGTGTTTGATAAAGAAGCTTTTTATACAGCTTACCAAGAATCTTTGACTAATTCAGAGTACTCGGAGTATCTTGGAGATGAGTATAAAGATTTATTGAAGGACTTCATGCCTAGCCGTAAAGAAGTAGATGAAATGGTTGATGAAATGCTAGAAAAAACTGGTAAAGAGGAAGGTTTTGACTACGATAGCAAAACAGGGAAACTTAAAGCAACCTTGTTTGAGGGTGATGTTCACCGCATTACAAGAACCATTGAAATCACAGAGATTGATAATGATGACCTAAATTTAGATGATATTGATTTAGATGAGGGCGACAAGATCAAATATCAAAAAGAAAAATCTGGGTTAGTGCTTAAGGGCAAAAAATCGAAGCATGATGTCACCTTTAAAAAAGGTAAGATTAGCTCATCAAAAGTTTATTAACAACAAATGGAGGTTGGGACGAAAATCCTAATCTCTTTATTTTTTATTAGGGAAGCAATGACCAGTATTTGGGATTTCCGCATTTCTCAGCCTGCTATACATTTTCTACTCTGAACGACTAAATTGTAAACAGTCTACCCCTACCAAGAAACTTCCTTGTAAAAGTGAGAAGTCATAGGGTCTGAAAACTTTTAAATGCTGAAAAGCAAGAGAGTAATATTCGTGTTAAAAAGGATTAGAAATAGATTGTTCTGTCTTCTTCAAGAAACTAAAGAGTCAAAGGGACTGCATTATTCTAAACAACTGTATTTGTTTCATTCTCTTTTGAAGTAGTCAGAGAAGTTTTTAGAAGATTATGTTAAAATAAATTAATAGCCATACTTGAAAAATAGCACTACAGAGAATTGGATTGATAAATCAACGATGTTTGTGATGATTGTTGACGCTAGTCACCGTGAATTTTTTATACAAAAGTGTTCAATCTTTCTGAGTGTTGACTCAAAATTCTTATCTGTTTTGGTAGAATCGCTTCACTCATAATTAGTGAGATATAACGAAGGTTTACTGCACTAACGTATGATAAGTGATACCTGCTAGCGCGATTTTATAAAGTGTTAGACTAATAAAGTATTGAATGGCAAATCTTTTGAAAAGGAAATGCTGATAATAGCCTTTAGGGAATGATAGCTTATCAGCCTATCAGGGCTATGCTTTGTTTATGAAAGATACTATGACAGTTATGGCTGCACCTTTATGAATATGTGATAACAAATGAGGAAAACTAATGACCCTAATATACCAATCAACACGTGATGAAAACAATAAGGTAACGGCTAGCCAAGCTATTCTCCAAGGCTTAGCAAATGACGGTGGCTTGTTTACTCCTCTAGCCATGCCCGATATGGCTTTGGATTTTGAAGCTTTAACACATGCTTCTTATCAAGAGGTAGCCAAGCTAGTGTTATCAGCCTTCTTGGATGATTTTACATCGGAAGAGCTAGATTATTGTATTGCTAATGCCTACGATGCTAAGTTTGACACAGAAGATATCGCTCCCCTTGTAAAGCTCAATAAGCACTACAATCTTGAACTGTTTCATGGATCAACCATCGCCTTTAAAGATATGGCTTTGTCTATCTTACCGTATCTTCTAACGACATCAGCTAAAAAACAAGGCGTTGACAATAAAATCGTTATTTTAACAGCAACTTCAGGAGATACCGGAAAAGCTGCTATGGCTGGTTTTGCTGATGTTCCAGGAACGGAAATCATCGTCTTCTATCCTAAAAATGGTGTCAGCAAGATTCAAGAGCTGCAAATGACGACTCAAAAAGGTCAAAACACGCATGTTGTGGCTATTGACGGAAACTTTGACGATGCTCAGACAGATGTTAAGCGTATGTTTAACGATGCCGATTTGCGTGCTCGTCTTCTAGAGCAGAAAATCCAGTTTTCATCAGCCAATTCAATGAATATTGGTCGTTTGGTGCCACAGATTGTTTATTATGTTTACGCCTACGCTCAATTGCTCAAAACGGGTGATATCACTAACGGCCAAGCGATAAATGTTACTGTTCCCACAGGGAATTTTGGGAACATCCTGGCAGCCTATTATGCGCGTGAGATTGGTGTACCAATCGCAAAGTTGATTTGTGCGTCAAATGAAAACAAAGTTCTGACGGATTTCTTCCAAACAAGAACCTACGATAAAAAACGAGACTTCAAGGTAACCAGCAGCCCATCTATGGATATTCTCGTATCTTCAAACCTAGAACGTCTCATTTTCCATCTGGTTGGTAATGATGCTGCTAAAACCAAAGAGCTTATGGCAGCCTTAGTTTCGAAAGGGGAATATCAACTTGATCAAGTTGACCAATCAATCCTTGATCTCTTTGAAGCAGGCTATGCCTCAGAAGCTGATACAGAAGCTGAAATCAAGAAAGTTTTCCAAGAAAATAACTATATAGAAGACCCTCATACGGCAGTAGCTTCCAGTGTTTACCGTGCTTATCGTGAACACAGCAATGATGACACACCAACAGTAATTGCCTCAACAGCTAGTCCTTATAAGTTCCCAAGGGTTGCTGTTAAAGCTGTGACGGGAGAAGATTCTGGTGATGATTTTGCAGCTGTTGACGAGTTGCATCAACTTTCAGGAGTTGTGATTCCAGCGGCTGTACGTGATCTACAGATGGCACCTGTCAGACATACGACAGTTGTTCCAACAGCAGGCATGCAGGAGGCTGTGGAAGCGTATTTGGGGGTATAACGATGCTACCTTTATTTGAACTTGCTAAACATCCTATTCTTGAAACAGAACGTCTCATTTTAAGACCTATGACCAAAGACGATTTGGAAGATTACCATGCTTTCACTTCGGATGATGATAATCTTCGCTACGCATTTTACCCTCACACTTCTATGGAAGACAGTTGGCAAGGCTTGGTTCTTTATAACCTCAAAGAACCAATCGGAAAGTATGGTATTGTTGAGAAACAGTCTAATCACTTGATTGGTAACATCAACTTTAAGCCAACGGATAGAGAGGATACTCTAGAAATCGGCTACACCTTACACCAAGATTATGCAGGACAAGGTTATATGACAGAGGCGGCTAGTGCTTTAAAAGCCTTAGCTATCGATATACCAGGGATTAGCTATTTGACGGCTGTAACTAATCATGAGAATCTAGCTAGCAAGGCTGTATTAGAAAAAATCGGTATGACCTTAATTAAACAGTACTCAGACAAGAGCTTAAGGGGACAAGATATCCTTTCAGATAGCTATCAGATAAAAGTCAAAGACTGAGATTTCTCGGTCTTTTCTTCTATAATAATGGTAAAATAATAGTTATGAAAGAAAGTAAACCATTATTGCGCATTGCTCTTCCAGCTATGGCGGAGCAATTTTTACAAATGTTAATGGGCTTCGTTGATAATTATTTAGTAGCTCAAATCGGTCTAACTGCAGTGTCAGGTGTTTCAATTGCCAATAATATCCTTGCTATTTATCAGGCACTATTTATTGCCCTAGGTGCTGGTGTATCTAGTATATTGTCACGCGATTTAGTTGTAAAAAAAGAGGAGCAAGTTAACCAGAGTATGGCTGATGCTCTATGGTTAACAAGTATAATTAGTCTCCTTTTAGGTTTAGTTTCTATAGTAGGAAATGTTTGGCTTTTAAAAGTCTTAGGAACTTCGACAATAGTTGCCCAGGAAGGTGGTCTCTATCTAGCAATCGTCGGAGGTGGTACCATTAGTTTAGGTTTATTAACCAGTATGGGAGCTATTGTCCGAGTGCAAGGCTATGTAAAACTTCCCATGGGCATTAGTATTCTGACTAACTTTCTAAATGCCCTTTTTTCTGCCCTGTCAATCTATATCTTTGACTTTGGGATTACTGGAGTTGCTCTATCAACTGTTTTATCAAGATCAGTAGGCACACTCATTTTGATGCAGAAGCTTCCTATCAAAGCTATACTTCAGAAACTGCGTTGGAAAGTTGATAAGCAGTTGCTTGAGATTGTCCTTCCAGCAGCAGGAGAGCGCCTGATGATGCGTGCGGGTGATGTTGTTATTATTGCCATCATCGTTACTTTTGGTTCAAAAGTTGTTGCAGGTAATGCTGTCGGAGAAATAGTGACTCAGTTTAACTATTTACCTGCTATGGCTATATCTGTAGCTACAATCATTCAAGTCGCTTCAAATGTCAAGGAAAATCCTCGTCAAGTCAGAGAAACTATCAAAAACAGCTTTTGGCTATCAACGCTGATGATGTATGGCTTAGCAGGAATTATCTTTCTTCTAAAAGCCCCCTTATTAGGTCTATTTCTGCAAAATTCACAAGCCTTACAAGCAGGGGGAACGGTTGCTCTATATTCCTTGATTGGCGTTCCAGCGACTGCAGGAACCCTAATCATGACAGCGACATGGCAAGGCTTAGGAAATGCAAAACTCCCCTTTTATGCGACCGGTCTAGGCATGTGGTGTATTCGTATTGGGTTAGGGTATCTACTAGCTATAAGTTTAAATCTAGGTTTACGTGGTGTCTGGTTAGCAACCGTTTTGGATAATTTATTTAGATGGCTATTTTTAACTTATTTGTATAAGAAAGAAGATGAACTGCACCCCAAATGTTAGACCCAAATTCTAACAATTGGGGTGCTTTTTGTATGAAATTAAGTTATGAAGATAAATTAACAATTTATAAATTGAAAAAACAAGGGATGACATGGACAAAGATTGGAAAAATATATGATGTTAATATCTCTAATATAAAATATATGGTTAGACTCATGGCTCGATATGGCGTAGAGATTGTTAAGAAAAGTAAAAATAGATACTATTCTCCTGAATTAAAGCAAAAAATTATCGATAAGGTTCTTCTTGAAGGGTATTCTCAATGATCAGTTTCTCTCGATTATGGACTCCCTAATCGAGGAATGCTTCCGAACTGGATAGCACAATACAAGAAAAACGGTCATACTATTGTTGAGAAACAACGAGGGAGACCATCAAAAATGGGACGTAAACCGAAAAAGAAACCAGAAGAGATGACAGAATTAGAGCGTCTTCAAAGAGAATTGGAATATCTTAGAGCGGAGGATGCCTACTTTGCAGTAGCTTGTAGCCAATCGTGTCGTCACCTTGTTCCTAACTCTTGGACAAGCCTTGCAGGGCTATTCGTAACTCGCTTCGCATCGAACGACTAGCGCCAAAAAGTTGCGAGAATACCGCTTGAAGGACGAGGCAAAGCTCAAAGAGCAACAACAATCGTTCAAGAGTTAATCAACGAGTTCCCTTTAGCGATGTTACTCGAAATCTTAGACTTAAGCCGTTCAACTTACTACTATCAATTAAAACAATTGAATAAAGGGGAGAAGGATAAGGCACTCAAAGCTGAAATCAAGTCCATTTATGACGAACATAAAGGGAATTATGGTTATCGTCGTATTCACTTAGAATGACGAAATCGTGGATTTATGATTAACCACAAGAAGGTCCAACGTTTGATGAAAGTGATGGGCTTAGCGGCTCGTATTCGTAGAAAACGTAAATACTCCTCTTACATGGGTGAAGTTGGTAAGAAAGCTGATAACCTGATTCAACGTCAACTTAAGGGCTCTAAACCGTACGAGAAATGTTATACGGATGTGACGGAATTTACTTTACCGAACACTGAGGGGAAACTCTATTTGTCACCTGTTCTTGACGGCTACAATAGTGAAATCATTGCCTTTACCTTGTCATGTTCACCGAACTTGAAGCAGGTTCAGACTATGCTTGAAAAAGCATTTCCAGATGAGTCTTATAAAGCCACTATCCTTCACAGTGATCAAGGCTGGCAATATCAACATGATAATTATCATCGTTTCCTTGATTCTAAGGGAATTCAGCCCTCTATGTCTAGAAAAGGGAATAGCCCAGACAATGGTATGATGGAATCATTTTTTGGCATTCTTAAATCTGAGATGTTCTACGGATTTGAAAGGTTATATCAATCATTAGATGAACTTGAACAAGCTATTACAGATTACATGTTTTACTACAACAACAAACGAATCAAAACAAATTTAAAAGGACTTAGCCCTGTGCAATACAGAACTAAATCCTTGCAATAATTATTTGTCTAACTTTTTGGGGTCAGTACAGTGTGTCTGAGGTTTTTTGGATATTAACGCTTTAATTAGCCCTAAAACTCTTCGGAGTTGTCCCCGTCACCTTCTTAAAAATCTTGATGAAGTAACTTTCGCTGCTATAACCCAAATAATTTGAGATATCTGTGATTGTGAAATCGGAATAGAGCAGCATGTTCTGAGCAACTTTCATTTTCCTTTGGTTAATGTAGTCGGTGACAGTTAGGTTCATATGGGACTTGAAGACTTGTGAAAAATAATTTGGAGAGTAATTAATTAGTTCTGCCAACTCATTCAAGCTGATTTTTTGATGAAGGTGTTGGTCAATATAGTGTAGAACCTTCTGGATATCCTTAGGATAGGAGCTCTTAGACTGATAACTCACAATCTGTTCATAGAAATAAGCAATCATCTCCTGATGCAATTGAATAATCTCATCGATGCTAGTCTTCTTAATCATTTGATGAATGTAGTAGGTATTAATGGTATCAGCCAGTTGGTTTTCAACGCCTGCTTGAACAGCTGCTAGTTTGACAAGTGTAACATGCTTCATAAATAAGAGTTGATAAGTGCTTAATTCTTCATCTGATAACAGCAAATGTTGTCCATGTTCAAAGACTTCTTGGATATGTTTCAAAGCAGTCTGATCACCGTCTTTCAGTTGATTAAAGTAGATCATCTCATCACTCGTCTGTTGAGTGTCATCTTCTAGATTAGTGAACTGTAAGCATGTTAATTGTTGCTGGGTTGCATTTCCACCATTCAAAAAGCGTTGGCAAATGGTATGATATTGATTTTTCATGTTATTCTCCTTAACTCCGTAATATTTTACCATTTTTCGATAAAAAGTGTCATACTTTCTAAGAAAAGGGCTGTATAATGAGATTACAAATAGAAAAGAGGAGAAAAACATGCAATTCCAAGAACTCATTAACACACGCAAATCAACCCGTCATTTTACAGATAAGGAAGTCACAAAAGATATTTTAAAAGAGATTGTTTCTGAGGCACAAAAAGCACCATCTTGGGTAAATTCACAACCATGGAAGGTGACGATTGCTTCTGGAGAAAGGTTGAAAGAAGTTAAGGCAGTCTACAAAGATTTGAACTTATCTGGTACAAAAGGGAATCCAGATTTTTCAGTACTATTGAATGAGTTGTGGCCAGAATACACTCGTAATAATATGGCAAATTCCAATGGTCAAATATATGGTTTAGAAGGCTTCAATGATGCGCAATGGCAATTATTCCAGGCTCCACATGTTGCTTTCTTAACGATTCCAAAAGGTGCTCCTGAATGGGCGATTCATGATTTAGGAATGTTTTCTCAGACTTTAATGTTGAGTGCACAAAACCATGGTGTTGACTCAATCATTACCTATGCTTTTGTTAAATATCCTGATGAATTAAGAAGAATTCTCTCTATCCCAGAAGATGAAGTGATTGGTGTCGGTATCGCTCTTGGTTATGGTGAAGAAGGGCACCGCTTGAATAAAGGGAACAGTGAACGTAATCCGTTAGAACAAGTTTTGACATTTAAAGATTAGAATAATACTAGTCTTATCTCATCTCCATCGCTTGATTTTCAGATGAAGTCAAGCGGTTTTTAATTGTTCGCATTTTTCTAACCTCATTTTAAAAAAGTGTTGCGATGGTTAGATGGGATAAAAAGCTATTTAGCCATAAAAATATAAGATCATTCGTCTAAAATAAAAGTAGGAAGAAAATGCTCAAAACCCCTTAAAAGTGTTTTCAAATTGTAATATAGTTTAATTATCTTATAAACTTAATCTAAATGAGAGAAGTCTCGTCTTAGTATTAAAATAATTGAGTTCTCCACTGTTATCAGTATCAAGTCAGATCAGACTATGGGAAATTAATACATGAGGATTGGGGAAAAAAGAAAAGAAATGGAGTTATATTATGACAAAAAGTTTGAAAGTAGTTTCTGCTATTGCGACTGTTGCAGCGGCAGCATCTGTTACACCAAATGCATTTGCGGAAGATGAAGCAAAGGCAGTTCAAGAAGCTTCTCCTGTTGTTGAGAAACAACAAGAAGTTGTAGCTTATGAAGAAGCTGTTGCCCTGCAACTGAAGAAGTGACAACAGCAAACGAGGCTTATGACGCCGCAAAAACAGCTGTAGCTGAAAAGACTACTGAAGTTGAAGAAGCAACTGCTAAAACTGAAGAAGCTAAAGCTACTGTTGCGACTGCAACTGAACTTGTCAATGAGTATCAAACAGCTCCTGATACTGCAGAGGCAACTCTCGCTGAAAAAGAAGCTGAGTACACTTCTGTACAGGAACTCATCACTGATGCAGAAGATGAATTAGAAAATGCCAAAGCTAACCTTGTCGTGGCTACAGAAGCAGAGGCTGCTAAAGCGCAACAAATCACTGCTGCTTCTTAAGACAGATAGTAAGATTAGAGAAAAGAATTTTGAAAAAAAGCCTCAAATCCCTTGCAACCTTCATTTGATTCTGTTATCATATTATGGTGCTGTAAACAAAACAGCTTTAGCTATGATACAAGAGGTTGCGACACGCTCGGTTGCATTGCCACGCAACAAGTGTTGGTTTTCTTGAGGAGCTAGCCTATTACTTTAAATAGACGCAAAGGAGAAAAAGATGGCAAACAAAAAAATCCGTATCCGTTTGAAAGCATACGAACATCGTACACTTGATACAGCGGCAGAAAAAATCGTTGAAACTGCAACACGTACAGGTGCTACTGTAGCTGGACCAGTTCCACTCCCAACAGAACGTAGTCTTTACACAATTATTCGTGCGACTCACAAATATAAAGATTCTCGCGAACAATTTGAAATGCGTACTCACAAACGTCTTATCGACATCGTGAACCCAACTCAAAAGACTGTTGACGCTTTGATGAAATTGGATCTTCCAAGTGGTGTTAACGTAGAAATCAAACTTTAATAGGATTGATTGAGCACAAAAAACGCTCGTTAAAAACTTTTTTGAGCACGAAAAACGCTCATTAAAAACTTTTTAAAACAACTAAAAATAAGAAAAGGAAATATTTTCTCATGACAAAAGGAATCTTAGGGAAAAAAGTGGGAATGACTCAAATCTTCACTGAATCAGGTGAATTTATCCCTGTTACTGTCATCGAAGCAACTCCAAACGTTGTGCTTCAAGTGAAAACTGTTGAAACAGACGGTTACGAAGCAGTTCAAGTTGGTTTTGACGACAAACGCGAAGTATTGAGTAACAAACCTGCCAAAGGCCATGTAGCGAAAGCTAACACTGCTCCTAAGCGCTTCATTCGTGAATTCAAAAACATTGAAGGCTTAGAAGTTGGTTCAGAAATTACTGTAGATACATTCGAAGCTGGTGATGTTGTTGACGTCACAGGTACAACTAAAGGTAAAGGTTTCCAAGGTGTTATCAAACGCCATGGTCAATCACGTGGTCCAATGGCTCACGGTTCTCGTTACCACCGTCGTCCAGGTTCAATGGGACCTGTTGCGCCTAACCGTGTTTTCAAAAACAAACACTTGGCAGGACGTATGGGTGGCAACCGTGTAACGATCCAAAATCTTGAAATCGTTCAAGTTGTTCCAGAGAAAAACGTTATCCTTATCAAAGGTAACGTACCAGGTGCTAAGAAATCTCTTATCACTATCAAATCAGCAGTTAAAGCTGCTAAATAATAAGAAAGGAGAACACAGTTAAAATGGCAAACGTTAAATTATTTGACCAAGCTGGTAAAGAAGTGAGTTCAGTAGAACTTAACGACGCAATCTTTGGTATCGAACCAAACGAATCAGTTGTCTTTGATGTTGTTATCAGCCAACGTGCTAGCCTTCGCCAAGGTACTCATGCGGTTAAAAACCGTTCAGCAGTATCAGGTGGTGGACGCAAACCATGGCGCCAAAAAGGAACTGGACGTGCTCGTCAAGGTTCTATCCGCTCACCACAATGGCGTGGTGGTGGTGTTGTCTTCGGACCAACTCCACGTTCATACGGATACAAACTTCCACAAAAAGTTCGTCGCCTTGCCTTGAAATCAGTTCTTTCATCTAAAGTAGCTGACGAAAAATTTGTAGCTGTTGAAGCTCTTTCATTTGCAGCTCCAAAAACTGCTGAATTCGCTAAAGTTCTTTCAGCACTTAGCATCGACTCAAAAGTACTTGTTATCGTTGAAGAAGGAAACAAATTTGCTGAACTTTCAGCTCGTAACCTTAAAAACGTTAAAGTTGCAACAGCAACAACTGCAAGTGTTCTTGATATCGTAAACGCAGATAAACTTCTTGTAACTAAAGAAGCAATCTCTACAATCGAGGAGGTTCTTGCATAATGAATTTGTATGACGTAATCAAAAAACCTGTAATTACTGAAAAATCAATGCTTGATCTTGAAGCAGGTAAATACACTTTTGAAGTTGATACACGTGCACACAAACTTTTGATCAAACAAGCTGTTGAAGCTGCGTTTGAAGGTGTTAAAGTTGCAAGTGTAAACACTGTAACAGTTAAGCCAAAAGCAAAACGCGTCGGACGTTACACAGGCTTCACTTCAAAAACTAAGAAAGCTATCATCACGCTTACAACTGATTCAAAAGCAATCGAGTTGTTTGCAGCTGAAGCTGAATAATCTAAGGAGGAAATAACGTGGGTATTAAAGTTTATAAACCAACGACAAATGGCCGTCGTAACATGACTTCTTTGGATTTTGCAGAAATCACAACAAGCACTCCTGAGAAATCATTGCTTGTTTCTCTTAAAAACAAAGCTGGTCGTAACAACAACGGTCGCATCACTGTTCGTCACCAAGGTGGCGGTCACAAACGTCATTACCGTGTGATCGACTTCAAACGTAACAAAGATAACGTTGAAGCTGTTGTTAAAACAATCGAATACGATCCAAACCGTACAGCAAACATTGCTCTTGTACATTACACTGACGGTGTTAAAGCTTACATCATCGCTCCTAAAGGACTTCAAGTAGGTCAGCGTATCGTTTCTGGACCAGAAGCTGATATTAAAGTTGGAAATGCACTTCCACTTGCTAATATCCCAGTTGGTACAGTTATCCACAACATTGAGCTTCAACCAGGTAAAGGTGCCGAACTCATCCGTGCAGCTGGTTCATCTGCTCAAGTACTTGGTCAAGAAGGTAAATACGTTCTTGTTCGCCTTCAATCAGGTGAAGTTCGTATGATTCTTGGTACATGTCGTGCGACAATCGGTACTGTAGGTAACGAACAACAATCTCTTGTTAACATTGGTAAAGCAGGACGTAACCGTTGGAAAGGTATCCGCCCAACAGTTCGTGGTTCTGTAATGAACCCTAACGATCACCCACACGGTGGTGGTGAAGGTAAAGCACCAGTTGGACGTAAAGCGCCATCTACTCCATGGGGTAAACCTGCGCTTGGTCTTAAAACTCGTAACAAGAAAGCTAAATCTGATAAACTTATCGTTCGTCGTCGTAACGAAAAATAAGCTAAGTCAGCTTAGTTAAAACAATCATCCGCCAACTCGGTAGCCCGCTTCGCGGGCAAGCCGTTGTGGTACATTATTTAAAGGAGAATACTACAAAATGGGACGTAGTCTTAAAAAAGGACCTTTCGTCGATGAGCATTTAATGAAAAAAGTTGAAGCTCAAGCAAATGACGAAAAGAAAAAAGTAATCAAAACTTGGTCACGTCGTTCAACGATTTTCCCAAGTTTCATCGGTTATACAATTGCAGTTTATGATGGACGTAAACATGTTCCTGTTTATATCCAAGAAGACATGGTAGGTCACAAACTTGGTGAATTTGCACCAACGCGTACTTACAAAGGTCACGCTGCAGACGACAAGAAAACACGTAGATAAGGAGAACATTAATTATGGCAGAAATTACTTCAGCTAAAGCAATGGCTCGTACAGTTCGTGTTTCACCTCGTAAAACTCGTCTTGTCTTGGATACTATCCGTGGCAAAAACGTAGCCGATGCAATCGCAATCTTGAAATTCACTCCAAACAAAGCAGCTCGTGTTATTGAAAAAACTCTTAACTCAGCAATTGCTAACGCAGAAAATAACTTTGGTTTGGAAAAAGCTAACTTGGTAGTGTCTGAAACATTCGCAAACGAAGGACCAACAATGAAACGTTTCCGTCCACGTGCGAAAGGTTCAGCTTCACCAATCAACAAACGCACAACTCACGTCACAGTAGTTGTGTCAGAAAAATAAGGAGGTAAACTCGTGGGTCAAAAAGTACATCCAATTGGTATGCGTGTCGGAATCATCCGTGACTGGGATGCGAAATGGTATGCTGAAAAAGAATACGCGGATTACCTTCATGAAGATCTTAAAATTCGCAAATTCATCAACAAAGAATTGGCAGACGCTTCAGTTTCAACTATTGAAATCGAACGCGCAGTAAATAAAGTTATTGTTTCACTTCACACTGCTAAACCAGGTATGGTTATCGGTAAAGGTGGATCAAACGTTGATGCACTTCGTGCTCAACTCAACAAATTGACTGGAAAACAAGTACACATCAACATCATTGAAATCAAATCACCAGATTTGGATGCTCACCTTGTTGGTGAAAACATTGCTCGTCAACTTGAGCAACGTGTTGCTTTCCGTCGTGCTCAAAAACAAGCTATCCAACGTACAATGCGTGCAGGTGCTAAAGGTATCAAAACTCAAGTATCTGGTCGTTTGAACGGTGCTGATATCGCTCGTGCTGAAGGTTACTCAGAAGGAACTGTTCCACTTCACACACTTCGTGCGGATATCGACTATGCTTGGGAAGAAGCTGATACTACTTACGGTAAACTAGGTGTTAAAGTTTGGATCTACCGTGGAGAAGTTCTTCCAGCTCGTAAAAACACTAAAGGAGGCAAATAACAAATGTTAGTACCTAAACGTGTTAAACACCGTCGTGAATTCCGTGGTAAAATGCGCGGTGAAGCAAAAGGTGGAAAACAAGTAGACTTTGGTGAATACGGTCTCCAAGCTACTACAAGCTCATGGATTACAAACCGCCAAATCGAAGCTGCCCGTATCGCTATGACGCGTTACATGAAACGTGGTGGTAAAGTTTGGATTAAAATCTTCCCACACAAATCATACACTGCTAAAGCTATCGGTGTACGTATGGGATCTGGTAAAGGTGCTCCTGAAGGTTGGGTATCACCAGTTAAACGTGGTAAAGTAATGTTCGAAATTGCTGGTGTTTCTGAAGAAGTAGCACGCGAAGCATTCCGTCTTGCTGGCCACAAATTACCAGTTAAAGTTAAATTCGTAAAACGTGAAGCAGAATAAGGAGAGCACATGAAACTTCAAGAAATTAAAGATTTTGTTAAAGAGCTTCGTGGACTTTCTCAAGAAGAACTTGCTAAGAAAGAAAGCGAACTTAAAAAAGAACTTTTTGATCTTCGTTTCCAAGCTGCAGCAGGTCAACTTGATCAAACTGCTCGTTTGAACGAAGTTAAAAAACAGATTGCACGTGTTAAAACTGTGCAATCTGAAACGAAATAATAGATTGGGAAAGGAGAAATCTTATAATGGAACGTAATCAACGTAAAACACTTGTTGGTCGTGTAGTATCAGACAAGATGGATAAAACAATCACTGTTGTAGTTGAAACTAAACGTAACCACCCAGTCTATGGTAAACGTATCAACTATTCTAAAAAATACAAAGCACATGACGAAAACAACGTTGCTAAAGAAGGCGACAAAGTTCGTATCATGGAAACTCGCCCACTTTCAGCTACAAAACGCTTCCGTCTTGTAGAAGTTGTGGAAGAAGCTGTTATTATCTAATCAAACTAAAAGGAGAAAATTGAAATGATTCAACAAGAAACTCGCTTGAAAGTTGCTGATAATAGCGGTGCTCGTGAGATCTTGACTATCAAAGTTCTTGGTGGTTCAGGACGTAAATTTGCTAACATCGGTGACGTTATCGTTGCTTCTGTAAAACAAGCTACACCAGGTGGAGCTGTTAAAAAAGGTGATGTTGTTAAAGCTGTTATCGTTCGTACAAAATCTGGTGCACGCCGTCCCGACGGTTCATACATCAAATTTGACGAAAACGCTGCAGTAATCATCCGTGATGACAAAACTCCTCGCGGAACTCGTATCTTCGGCCCTGTTGCACGTGAATTGCGTGAAGGTGGCTACATGAAGATCGTATCACTTGCACCAGAAGTACTTTAATCTTAACTAAAACAAACTAAGTCCCCTAGGGAAACCTAGGGTGCCCATTTGGGCGTAAGAAATTATAGGAGAAAAACTCAAATGTTTGTAAAAAAAGGCGACAAAGTTCGCGTTATTGCTGGTAAGGACAAAGGCGTTGAAGCTGTAGTTCTTAAAGCACTTCCAAAAGTAAATAAAGTTGTTGTTGAAGGTGTTGGGATTATTAAAAAACACCAACGTCCAAATAACGAAAACCCTCAAGGTGCTATCGTAGAAGTTGAAGCACCAATCCACGCATCAAACGTTCAAGTCCTTGACAAAAACGGTGTTGCTGGACGTGTTGGTTACAAAGTTGTTGACGGCAAAAAAGTTCGTTACAACAAAAAATCAGGCGAAGTTCTTGATTAATCACGAAGGAAAGGAGAAGCATAAATGGCAAATCGTTTAAAAGAAAAATATACTAACGAAGTAATTCCTGCATTGACAGAGAAATTTAACTATTCATCAGTTATGGCTGTGCCTAAAGTTGAGAAAATCGTTCTTAACATGGGTGTTGGTGATGCTGTAAACAACGCAAAAAACCTTGAAAAAGCTGCTGCTGAATTGGCAATCATTTCTGGTCAAAAACCACTTATTACTAAAGCTAAGAAATCAATCGCTGGCTTCCGTCTTCGTGAAGGTGTAGCTATCGGTGCTAAAGTAACTCTTCGTGGCGAACGCATGTATGAGTTCCTTGACAAATTGGTTTCAGTTTCACTTCCACGTGTTCGTGACTTCCACGGTGTTCCAACAAAATCTTTTGATGGACGTGGTAACTACACACTTGGTGTGAAAGAACAATTGATCTTCCCAGAAATCAACTTCGATGATGTTGATAAAGTTCGTGGTATGGATATCGTTATCGTAACAACTGCAAACTCTGACGAAGAAGGTCGCGAATTGCTTAAAGGCCTTGGTATGCCTTTTGCAAAATAATTTAGGAGGTAAATAAAATGGCTAAAAAATCTATGATTGCTAAGAACAAACGCCCTGCGAAGTTCTCTACGCAAGCTTACACTCGTTGCGAAAAATGTGGTCGTCCACATTCAGTTTACCGCAAGTTCCAACTTTGCCGTGTTTGCTTCCGTGAATTGGCTTACAAAGGTCAAATCCCTGGAGTTACTAAAGCTTCTTGGTAAAATAAGATGTGAGAGCGCTAAGCAACAATAGCAAAGATAGGAGATTTGACGAAGAGGGTTATTTCTAGGGAAATCTATCTTCTTTGCAAAAGTTGTAGCTCGAGCTCAGTTGTTCATGGTGCTATATCGTAACTCATGTTCAAATGAACAAATCATATTTTCAAGACTTTAACCCCAATGATTAACTAGCAAGTGCTTTTGCAAACTGCTAGTAAGAGGAGAAATATAAAAATGGTTATGACTGACCCAATTGCAGACTTTTTGACACGTATTCGTAATGCTAATCAAGCAAAACACGAAGTTCTTGAAGTACCTGCATCAAACATCAAAAAAGGGATTGCTGAAATCCTTAAACGCGAAGGTTTTGTAAAAAACGTTGAAGTTATCGAAGATGACAAACAAGGTATCATCCGTGTATTCCTTAAATATGGACAAAACGGTGAGCGTGTTATCACAAACTTGAAACGTATCTCAAAACCAGGTCTTCGTGTTTACTCAAAACGTGAAGATGTTCCTAAAGTTCTTAACGGACTCGGAATTGCAATCGTTTCTACATCAGAAGGCCTTTTGACAGATAAAGAAGCTCGTCAAAAGAACGTTGGTGGAGAAGTTCTTGCTTACGTTTGGTAAAATGATGATCTAAAGTGCGTCGTGGGCAAAGTGAATATAGAAAATCTAGCGAAGAATGCTCGTATTCTAGGAAGATTTATCTTTTTCACACAGGCCACGGATCGTGCTCAAATCAGCAAACAAACTCAAAAGACTAATATCAGTCGCCCCGTGAAAACTAGTCGCTAAGCGGCTTGACAATTTAACAGGAGAATTTAAATACTATGTCACGTATTGGTAATAAAGTGATCACATTGCCTGCTGGTGTTGAAATCAGCAACAAAGACAATGTTGTTACTGTAAAAGGACCTAAAGGAGAACTCACTCGTGAGTTCAACAAAAATATTGAAATCAAAGTTGAAGGAACTGAAGTAACTCTTCACCGTCCAAACGACTCAAAAGAAATGAAAACAATCCATGGTACTACTCGTGCTAACTTGAATAACATGGTAGTTGGTGTTTCTGAAGGTTTCAAAAAAGAACTTGAAATGCGTGGGGTTGGTTACCGTGCACAACTTCAAGGATCTAAACTTGTTCTTTCAGTCGGTAAATCTCACCAAGACGAAGTTGAAGCACCAGAAGGAATTACTTTTACTGTTGCTAACCCAACTTCAATTGTAGTTGAAGGTATCAATAAAGAAGTTGTTGGACAAACAGCTGCTTACATCCGTAGCCTTCGTTCACCGGAACCATATAAAGGTAAAGGTATCCGCTACGTTGGTGAATTCGTTCGCCGTAAAGAAGGTAAAACAGGTAAATAATAAATGTATAGCTTTCATAAGGAAACTAAAACTCCTTATGAAACAGCATTTATGTCACTATTTTGTTATAGACAAAATAATCATAAATTAAGAGGTGAAAATTGTGATTTCGAAACCAGATAAAAACAAACTCCGCCAAAAACGCCACCGTCGCGTTCGCGGAAAACTCTCTGGAACTGCTGATCGCCCACGTTTGAACATCTACCGTTCTAATACAGGCATCTACGCTCAAGTAATTGATGACGTAGCGGGTGTAACGCTCGCAAGTGCATCAACTCTTGATAAAGACGTTTCAAAAGGAACTAAAACCGAGCAAGCTGTTGTTGTCGGTAAACTTGTTGCTGAACGCGCAGTAGCTAAAGGTATTTCTGAAGTGGTGTTTGACCGCGGTGGATATCTCTATCACGGACGTGTTAAGGCTTTGGCTGATTCAGCTCGTGAAAACGGATTGAAATTCTAATAGGGAGGACACTTAATAATGGCATTTAAAGATAATGCAGTGGAACTTGAAGAACGCGTTGTTGCTATCAACCGTGTTACGAAAGTTGTTAAAGGTGGACGCAATATGCGTTTTGCTGCACTTGTTGTTGTTGGTGACCGTAACGGTCGCGTAGGATTCGGTACTGGTAAATCTCAAGAGGTTCCAGAAGCAATCCGTAAAGCTGTTGAAGCAGCTAAGAAAAATATGATTGAAGTACCTATGGTTGGTACAACAATTCCTCACGAAGTTTTCTCAAACTTTGGTGGAGCGAAAGTATTGTTGAAACCTGCTGTTGAGGGTGCTGGTGTTGCTGCTGGTGGTGCTGTTCGTGCCGTCATCGAATTGGCTGGTGTTGCAGATGTTACATCTAAATCACTTGGTTCAAATACACCAATCAATATTGTTCGTGCTACAGTTGAAGGTTTGAAACAACTTAAACGCGCTGAAGAAGTTGCAGAACTTCGTGGTGTATCTGTTTCTGACTTAGCTTAAGAAAGGGGATAACATGGCTCAAATTAAAATTACTTTGACTAAGTCTCCAATCGGTCGCAAACCAGAACAACGTAAAACAGTTGTTGCCCTTGGACTTGGCAAATTGAACTCATCAGTTATTAAAGAAGACAATGCTGCTATCCGTGGTATGGTTACGGCGATTTCTCACTTGGTAACTGTTGAAGACGTTAAATAATTACTAATGACATTAGGTTGGAGTTGTATCCAGCCTAATCTTAATATGTATAGGCGAGTCTTAATGGGGAGTCCTTTCCCCTCATTGAGGCGTTAGCATTGTACAACAAAAGGAGAAAAGAAATGAAACTTCATGAATTGAAACCTGCAGAAGGTTCTCGTAAAGTACGTAACCGTGTAGGTCGTGGTACATCATCTGGTAATGGTAAAACATCTGGACGTGGTCAAAAAGGTCAAAAAGCTCGTAGCGGCGGCGGTGTTCGTCTTGGTTTCGAGGGTGGACAAACACCATTGTTCCGTCGTCTTCCAAAACGTGGATTTACTAACATCAACGCTAAAGAGTATGTACTTGTAAGTCTAGACGCTTTAAACGTATTTGAAGATGGTACAGAAGTATCACCATCAGTTCTTAAAAATGCAGGTGTTATTAAATCTGAAAAATCAGGTGTAAAAATCCTTGCAAACGGTGAACTCACAAAGAAATTAGATGTTAAAGCGGCTAAATTTTCAAAAGCAGCAGCAGCAGCTATCGTTGAAAAGGGTGGTTCTGTGGAAGTCATCTAATGAGTTTGATCCTCATTATGTTCGCATGAATAATAGGAGTAACTCATTATGTTTTTAAAAATTTTAAAAGAAGCTCTGAAATTAAAAAATGTAAGGCGAAAAATTATATTTACCTTATTTATTATATTTGTTTTCAGACTCGGGACTCATATAACAGTCCCTGGAATTAACGCTAAAAGCTTAGAACAATTAGCTGATTTACCATTTTTAAATTTATTAAATTTGGTATCAGGGAATGCTATGAGTTCATTCTCTGTATTTGCCTTGGGTGTCAGTCCATATATTACGGCATCGATTATTGTTCAATTACTACAAATGGATATCCTTCCACAATTTGTGGAATGGGGTAAGCAGGGAGAAGTTGGAAGAAGAAAATTAAATCAAGCAACAAGATATATTTCTTTGGTACTTGCTTTTATTCAATCGATTGGTATCACTGCTGGATTTAATGCTCTGTCAAGTGTTCAATTAGTAACAACTCCAACTTGGCAAACCTATGTCATTATTGGTATTATATTGACTTCAGGTAGCATGATTGTTACTTGGTTAGGTGAACAAATTTCTGACAAAGGTTTTGGAAATGGTGTCTCAATGATTATCTTCTCTGGTATCATTGCATCTATTCCAGGAGCTATTTCATCTATTCATGAAGACTATTTTGTCAACGTGAAATCTTCTGAGCTTACAAATTCTTGGATTTTTGTAGGATTATTACTTTTAGCAGTTCTGTTAATTGTATTCTTCACAACATTTGTTCAACAAGCTGAATATAAAATTCCAATTCAATATACGAAACTCGCTCAAGGAGCTCCAACAAGTTCATATTTACCGTTGAAAGTTAATCCTGCTGGTGTTATTCCCGTTATCTTTGCCAGCTCGATTACTGCAGCACCTAGCTCCATCCTAGCGTTTTTCCAAAGTAGTCATCATGATGTTCCATGGCTAAACACACTTCAAAATTTGTTCTCTTATCAGACGCCTGCGGGTATGGGAATCTATGCATTGTTAATTATTCTGTTCTCATTTTTCTATACTTTTGTTCAAGTTAATCCAGAAAAAACAGCAGAAAATTTACAAAAAAATGGATCTTATATACCTAGGGTTAGACCTGGCAGAGAAACCGAAGCTTATATGTCATCACTGTTAAAAAAATTAGCAACAGTAGGTTCGGTATTCTTAGCATTGATCTCATTAATCCCAATCGTAGCACAACAAGTATTCGATTTAACATCTACGGTTGCATTAGGGGGGACAAGCTTGCTAATTTTAATTTCAACAGGAATTGATAGCATGAAACAACTTGAAGGCTATTTATTGAAAAAGAAATATGTCGGCTTTATGAATACAAAATAGAGTATGGGTTGACTAAGTCAACCTTCTATTTTGTTTTTAAATAAGTCTGTCTATAGAAGGCAGATTTATTTGAAAACAAAACTAATTAGAAACATATGCTTTCTAAGGATTATCTTTAAAGGAGAATCAAATGCATCTTTTAATCATGGGTCTACCTGGTGCAGGTAAAGGAACTCAAGCTGCAAAAATTGTTGACACTTATGGTGTCTCACATATTTCAACAGGCGACATGTTCCGCGCTGCCATGAAAAATGAAACTGAGATGGGTAAACTTGCTAAATCATTTATTGATAAAGGTGAGTTAGTTCCTGATGAAGTGACTAATGGTATTGTCAAAGAACGTCTTGCGGAGTCTGATATCAAAGAAAATGGTTTCTTGTTAGACGGTTATCCACGTACTCTGGAACAAGCACATGCTTTGGATAAAACGTTAGCAGAATTAGGTTTAACACTTGATGGCGTTATCAACATTGATGTCAATCCTGATAGTCTCGTAGAACGTTTAAGTGGTCGTATCATCCACAAGGAAACCGGAGAAACCTTCCATAAAGTTTTCAACCCACCAGCAGGTGAATACAATGAAGATGATTACTACCAGCGCGAAGATGACAAGCCAGAGACTGTTAAACGTCGCTTGGATGTTAATATCGCACAAGGTCAACCAATCTTAGATCATTATCGTGAGCAAAATCTTGTGACAGATATTGAAGGAAATCAAGAAATCGACCAAGTATTTAAAGATGTTAAGGAAGCAATTGATCGCATCAAATAATTGATAAATCTTGCTTGCTATATAGACATAGTTGTGGTAGAATAACTTAGTCTGACTTATAATTGTTACCTCTGTTTTCAGAGGAAATCAAATCGAAATTTAGAGGGGGACTTTTGCGTGGCAAAAGAAGACGTGATTGAAATTGAAGGTAAGGTTGTAGAAACCATGCCTAATGCTATGTTTACAGTTGAATTAGAAAATGGACACCAAATTTTGGCGACTGTTTCAGGAAAAATCCGTAAAAATTACATTCGTATTTTAGTAGGTGACCGTGTGACAGTTGAGATGAGTCCATATGATTTGACGCGTGGGCGTATCACATACCGCTTTAAATAATCGAAATAATTGGAGGGATAGAACATGAAGGTAAGACCATCGGTTAAACCAATTTGCGAACACTGTAAAGTGATTCGTCGTAATGGCCGTGTTATGGTAATTTGTCCAACAAATCCAAAACACAAACAACGTCAAGGATAATATAGAAAGGAGAAAAAATGGCTCGTATTGCTGGAGTTGATATTCCAAATGATAAACGTGTAGTAATTTCACTTACTTATGTATATGGGATCGGATTAACAACATCTAAAAAAATCTTGGCTGCTGCAGGCGTATCAGAAGATATCCGTGTTAAAGATTTAACAACAGATCAAGAAGATGCTATCCGTCGTGAAGTTGATGCAATTAAAGTTGAAGGTGACCTCCGTCGTGAAGTTAACTTGAACATTAAACGTTTGATGGAAATCGGTTCATACCGTGGTATCCGTCACCGTCGTGGACTTCCTGTCCGTGGACAAAATACAAAAAACAATGCTCGTACTCGTAAAGGTAAAGCTGTTGTGATTGCAGGGAAGAAAAAATAAAATAGGAGGTAAATAAATTGGCTAAACCAACACGTAAACGTCGTGTGAAAAAGAATATCGAGTCAGGTATTGCTCACATTCACGCTACATTTAACAACACTATTGTTATGATTACAGATGTGCACGGTAACGCTCTCGCTTGGTCATCAGCTGGTGCTCTTGGATTTAAAGGTTCTCGTAAATCTACTCCATTTGCAGCTCAAATGGCTTCAGAAGCAGCTGCTAAATCAGCTCAAGAACACGGTTTGAAAACTGTTGAAGTGACTGTTAAAGGCCCAGGTTCAGGTCGTGAATCAGCTATTCGTGCTCTTGCTGCTGCTGGTCTTGAAGTGACTGCCATTCGCGATGTTACTCCTGTACCACATAATGGTGCTCGTCCTCCAAAACGTCGTCGTGTGTAATCATTAACTATACAGTACACAGATTCGTTTCGAGGGGTAAATAAATGATTGAGTTTGAAAAACCAATAATAACAAAAATTGATGAAAATAAAGATTACGGTAAGTTTGTCATCGAACCGCTTGAACGTGGTTACGGAACAACCTTAGGTAACTCTCTTCGTCGTGTACTTTTATCATCTCTTCCAGGTGCTGCTGTTACCTCGATTAAGATTGATGGAGTACTTCACGAGTTTGATACTGTGCCTGGAGTACGTGAAGATGTAATGCAAATTATTCTTAACGTCAAAGGACTTGCTGTAAAATCTTACGTCGAAGACGAAAAAATTATTGAACTTGATGTCCAAGGACCAGCTGAAGTTACTGCTGGAGATATCTTGACTGATAGCGATATTGAGATTGTTAACTCAGATCATTATCTGTTTACAATCGCTGAAGGTGCTTCTTTTAAAGCTAGCATGACAGTAGCTACAAATCGTGGTTACGTTGCTGCAGAAGGTAATAAAAAAGATGATGCACCAGTAGGCACATTGGCTGTAGACTCTATCTACACTCCAGTGAAAAAAGTTAACTATCAAGTTGAACCTGCTCGTGTAGGTAGTAATGATGGCTTTGATAAATTAACTGTTGAAATCATGACTAATGGCACAATTATTCCTGAAGATGCATTAGGTCTTTCTGCTCGTGTATTGATTGAACACTTAAATCTCTTTACAGATTTAACTGAGGTTGCTAAAACTACTGATGTTATGAAAGAGACAGAGTCAGTTAACGATGAGAAAGTTCTTGATCGTACTATTGAAGAATTAGATTTGTCAGTTCGTTCTTATAACTGTTTGAAACGTGCAGGTATTAACACTGTTCACGATTTAACAGAGAAGAGTGAACCAGAAATGATGAAAGTCCGTAACCTTGGTCGTAAGAGCCTTGAAGAAGTTAAGGTTAAACTTGCTGATTTAGGGTTAGGACTAAAAAACGATAAATAAAATAGGAGGATAACATGGCTTACCGTAAACTAGGACGCACTAGCTCACAACGTAAAGCAATGTTGCGTGATTTGACTACAGATCTTTTGATTAACGAATCAATCGTAACTACTGAAGCTCGTGCTAAAGAAATTCGTAAAACCGTTGAAAAAATGATTACTCTTGGTAAACGTGGTGATTTGCACGCACGTCGTCAAGCAGCAACATTTGTTCGTAACGAAATTGCATCAGAAAACTATGATGAAGCAACTGATAAATATACATCAACAACTGCTCTTCAAAAATTGTTCTCTGAGTTAGCACCACGTTACGCAGAACGTAACGGTGGATACACTCGTATCCTTAAAACAGAACCACGTCGTGGTGATGCTGCCCCAATGGCAATTATTGAACTTGTTTAATTTTTATCAATTTTGTTGAGTGTTATGATGATGGAAGGAGGATTCCTTCTTAGTCTAGCTCTGGTCTACCACTGGGATTTAATCCCAGTGGGAACACTCATCATATTATGGTAAAGGTAACGCTTGTTTACGAAAGACTTCTAATTCAAAAGTCTTTCGTAAGCAGGCGTTTTTTGGCTCTTCGTCAACTGTAGTGGGTGACTTATAGCTAACATCTAGAGAGAGTCGTTCCGGTTCTCTCTATTTGTCTCTTTCCGGTTTTCGAGAGACAACCTAAAAGGGTCACTCCCCTGACCCTTTTAGTATTCAAAGCAATGAGTATTTTCGTTTTAAAGTTTTTGAACTTCCGGAATCCAAAAGCTTGTCGCTTGATATCTTTGATCAGTTTGTTGGTTGCCTCGAGCTTCGCGTTAGAATAGGGAAGTTCCAAGGCGTTGATGATATAGTCCTTGTATCTCAAAAAGCTTTTGAAGACTGTGTGACATTCTTTATTCATAGTATCCAGATGCTCCTCAATCAAGTCAAAAAAGTGGCTAGCTTGTTTCTCTTGAAAATGAAACAGTAATAGTTGATATAGGTCATAATAATAGCGCAGTTCCTCAGAGAAAGGTAAGATTTTCTTGACGACTTCCCGAAGGGGTAAGGTTTGTCTAAAGGCCCTTGAATAGAATGTTTTTAGAGATAGGTTGCGACTGTCTTTATGCAACAGCGACGTGTGTTTCTGAAAAGCTATGTAAACTAAATACGTATCTGTCTCAAAGTGAGCTACTGTAGGTTCAATTATTTCTCATTTAAAAGTCTTTTACAGTATTGATATACCGGTAAATGAAGTTAATATTCTTTTAGTTATACTCTCGAGAGATACGTATATTTAGGAAAAATGAGAGAAAAGGGTATGTAATTTCCCGCTTTAACTTTGATAAGTCTCTAACGTTACTTTAAATATCATTCTTATAAACTCTCTGTGGTTTTTTAAAATGATAGGGAAAAGATTAAAATCTATCTGCCTTGCTTTATAACAGTAATCAATAAAATCTTGAAGGTTGTTAGATAATCTTGATTCATAGTTTAATGTCCTAAAGCTGTGCTAAGATAAAACTGCATAAAGATGCATAGAGATTCAGTAGTGAGTTCGATAGATAATCTCGGAAGCAGTAGGTATTTATCATCAAGAATTAAGATTATCTTTGATTTAGATCATATTAGAATTCTTTGTACATTCAACATGTTTTTACCTATTGAGTGATTTAGGGAAGGTACGCATTTCGTCTCGTTATGAATTTGACAGGCATAGATAGAAAGAACGAAAGACATAAGAGAGAGAATCCATCCAAACATGAGGTGATGGAAGAAATGAAATCGAAGTCATGGTTTTTAAAGGAGTGATATGGGTATATTGTTCCAAATTTACACTGTCTAATAAAACTCTATGAGACCTCCAGGAAATTCTGGGGTCAAGTTGATTCCTTCACGAGGATAAACTATGAAGGTGTTTCGTAAAATAGAATATTTACTTATAGCCTCAGTTTGACTTCTCGTAGAGTAGCTATTGCAGACATAGTTTGATTTATCAAAACAAGGAGAAGAAAGACTGCCTCTGCTGAGTGTTCGGGCGTATTATTTATGTTTAAGAATCTTCAGATATAATCGTAAAATCTTTATAGTGGTTTGACTAAGTCCAAGTTTAAATAAAATAATGATAATGAATGGTATGATGGTCTTATTATGAATAAAATCGCATTTCTAGGTTTAAAGTTGTCAGATTTAATTCTCCTCAAAAAACTTCTCAAGCCAACTTTTAGTCTCAAGAAGGAAGTAGGAATTAAGTAGAATCATTTTATCTATGAAAAAACCCGAAAAATTGTAAAAAAGTTATTGACAACCCATAAAGAAATATAGTAATATATAAAAGTTCTCAAAACGCGAGATCACTTCAAGAGCGTCTTCAAAAAAAGGAGAAAAAGTTATTGACAAGTGGCCGTTAGTTTGTTAGAATATAGAAGTTGCCTCGAAGGGGGCGATAAGACCTTTGAAAACTGGATAAAGAAACCAAACGTGCGGGTTACGAAAGTAACCTGTCAAGAAGAAAAATAAGTCAGATGGTAACTGACTGAGCATAGCTCAAACTATTTAATGAGAGTTTGATCCTGGCTCAGGACGAACGCTGGCGGCGTGCCTAATACATGCAAGTGGAACGCAATTGATTCTCCCGTAGCTTGCTACATTTGAATTGATTGAGTCGCGAACGGGTGAGTAACGCGTAGGTAACCTACCTTATAGCGGGGGATAACTATTGGAAACGATAGCTAATACCGCATAAGAGTTGACAACACATGTTGTTAATTTAAAAGGAGCAATTGCTTCACTATGAGATGGACCTGCGTTGTATTAGCTAGTTGGTAAGGTAACGGCTTACCAAGGCATCGATACATAGCCGACCTGAGAGGGTGATCGGCCACACTGGGACTGAGACACGGCCCAGACTCCTACGGGAGGCAGCAGTAGGGAATCTTCGGCAATGGGGGGAACCCTGACCGAGCAACGCCGCGTGAGTGAAGAAGGTTTTCGGATCGTAAAGCTCTGTTATAAGCGAAGAACGGGAGTAAGAGTGGAAAGTTTACTCTGTGACGGTAGCTTATCAGAAAGGGACGGCTAACTACGTGCCAGCAGCCGCGGTAATACGTAGGTCCCGAGCGTTGTCCGGATTTATTGGGCGTAAAGCGAGCGCAGGTGGTTTAATAAGTCTGAAGTTAAAGGCATTGGCTCAACCAATGTACGCTTTGGAAACTGTTAAACTTGAGTGCAGAAGGGGAGAGTGGAATTCCATGTGTAGCGGTGAAATGCGTAGATATATGGAGGAACACCGGTGGCGAAAGCGGCTCTCTGGTCTGTAACTGACACTGAGGCTCGAAAGCGTGGGTAGCGAACAGGATTAGATACCCTGGTAGTCCACGCCGTAAACGATGAGTGCTAGGTGTTGGGTCCTTTCCGGGACTCAGTGCCGCAGCTAACGCATTAAGCACTCCGCCTGGGGAGTACGACCGCAAGGTTGAAACTCAAAGGAATTGACGGGGGCCCGCACAAGCGGTGGAGCATGTGGTTTAATTCGAAGCAACGCGAAGAACCTTACCAGGTCTTGACATCCCGATGCCCGTCCTAGAGATAGGATTTTACTTCGGTACATCGGTGACAGGTGGTGCATGGTTGTCGTCAGCTCGTGTCGTGAGATGTTGGGTTAAGTCCCGCAACGAGCGCAACCCCTATTGTTAGTTGCCATCATTTAGTTGGGCACTCTAGCGAGACTGCCGGTAATAAACCGGAGGAAGGTGGGGATGACGTCAAATCATCATGCCCCTTATGACCTGGGCTACACACGTGCTACAATGGTCGGTACAACGAGCAGCGAACTGGTGACAGTAAGCCAATCTCTTAAAGCCGATCTCAGTTCGGATTGTAGGCTGCAACTCGCCTACATGAAGTCGGAATCGCTAGTAATCGCGGATCAGCACGCCGCGGTGAATACGTTCCCGGGCCTTGTACACACCGCCCGTCACACCACGAGAGTTTGTAACACCCGAAGTCGGTGAGGTAACCTTTTAGGAGCCAGCCGCCTAAGGTGGGATAGATGATTGGGGTGAAGTCGTAACAAGGTAGCCGTATCGGAAGGTGCGGCTGGATCACCTCCTTTCTAAGGAAAACGGAAGCACGTTTGGGATCTTTATTTAGTTTTGAGAGGTCTTTGTGGGGCCTTAGCTCAGCTGGGAGAGCGCCTGCTTTGCACGCAGGAGGTCAGCGGTTCGATCCCGCTAGGCTCCATTAACATCAGACAGATGTTAAGATAGTCCATTGAAAATTGAATATCTATATCAAATTCCACGATTATCGAAAGATAATTGTAGAAAGTAACAAGAAAATAAACCGAAACGCTGTAAGTATTTAATGAGTTTAGATCGTAAGATCAAAGATAAGGTTAAGTTAATAAGGGCGCACGGTGGATGCCTT